>NZ_JBLVXX010000188.1:0-323 GCF_048283985.1 Enterobacter cloacae complex sp. 6730903
GCTAAGTGCGCCCTTCGGGGTGCATTTTTTGAGATGATTATGGAACAAGAAATTTTAAAAAAACAAATTGAGTATCTACATAACTGCTATTTTCTCTGGCTTGAACGTCCTACCAATCCACTAGATTTATCTTCGCCTAAACATCGAGCTGAAGAATTGTTTATTGGTTCATACATAAAAAAGGTTAAAAGTTTGCGTAGATGGTTTAAAAAAAATGAGCTTCCTGAGCCATTATTTGACCCAGATACTGTTCAAGAAACTATTAATAATTTGCGTCTTCATTTACGCATTTTTTTTGTGGATTTTTATAGTTGTGGGTATTG
>NZ_JBLVXX010000189.1:0-316 GCF_048283985.1 Enterobacter cloacae complex sp. 6730903
TGCTGGTACTGGTCCTACAGGTTTGAAAAATGCTCAGGATACTTGTGCAAAGTTAGCGGAGCTTGCTGGTGTTAACAGTTTCGAAGTACTTCCATTTTCTACAGGTGTGATTGGTGAGCAGCTTCCGATGGAACGTTTACTCGCTGGCTTACAGCCTGCATTAAATAGCGTACAAGACGCTGCATGGAGTGATGCGGCATCTGGCATTATGACAACAGACACAGTGCCTAAAGGTGCATCTGAACAATTTGAGCTTGATGGTATGACTTATACCATGACCGGTATTAGTAAAGGCGCTGGGATGATCCGTCCAAAC
>NZ_JBLVXX010000190.1:0-315 GCF_048283985.1 Enterobacter cloacae complex sp. 6730903
TTTATATGGTGTGTTGAATAAACAGCTCATTGGTCAGAAGTTTGTTGCAGGGGAATACTCAATTGCTGATATGGCAATTCTACCTTGGATTTTGCGTTATGAATGGCAGGGGATTCAATTAGAGGATTACCCGTATGTACAAGAATACATTGTTCGCTTAACAGCACGCCCTGCAGTACAAAAAGCATTATCAATTAAAGTCATCTAAGTTTATTGGTAGGGTAATGAATAAGGTGAAAGGTGATTTGGTCTAATTTAATATGCTAAGTTACTTTTTACTTTTTTTGAGTGCTTTTGGGGCGGCTACCTTATTAC
>NZ_JBLVXX010000191.1:0-311 GCF_048283985.1 Enterobacter cloacae complex sp. 6730903
GGTATAGGTGTAACTTTAACCGTTGCATTGTGGTACCTGGTTCCACTGATCTGGAAACAACTTGTTTACGCTCGAGTCAGTATTCCAGCGGGGATCCATTGGATTAATGCAGAGCTATTACCGTGGATTTCTTCGACATTCCATGTCCAGCAAATGGAAATTGATACCGATCAAATGTCCAAAGCTGTGATGGATTATGTTCAGACCAATTACAGTGCTGATAGTATTCAAGCATTTTAATTAAAGCTTGCACAATCAGGACTTAATTTTATTCAAATTGGTGGAACAGTTGTTTTAATCCCAATTATTGC
>NZ_JBLVXX010000192.1:0-308 GCF_048283985.1 Enterobacter cloacae complex sp. 6730903
GCTTATGAATTTATTTAATCGTCTAACAAATCCATTTGTTTGGCTAATTGATAAAGATTATTTGAACGGTTTCCAGTACGGCAGAACATGAGGACCGGTTTTGGAAGTTCATTATAGTGATTTGCAAAAGTACGAACATCAAGTTCAGTAATCTGGCCAGCTACAACAGGCTGATAAACATAATCTAGGCCAGCTTGGCGTGCTGCTTCTTCAATTTGAGCACTGGTAGGTTGTTCTGGACCACCTTCCATGTCAGGACGGTTACTGTCTCTTATACACATCTCCGAGCCCACGAGACATACGCCATT
>NZ_JBLVXX010000193.1:0-306 GCF_048283985.1 Enterobacter cloacae complex sp. 6730903
GTCCAGTCATGACCCGACCAAATGGTGCTCCAGCACCACCAGGAATTCCCTGAACCCCATAAGATGATCCAGTGTAAATACCACTTGGTGTTGCTCCACCACCTGAGCCACCTCGAGCCAGAGTTCCACCATCAATAATCAGGTTTAGTTTACTGTGCCGGTTTAATAAACCGGGTGCTCCCTGAAAACCGTCACGGCGGGTTTTAGTAAAGTTATAATCCGGATCGGTAGACCATGCACCAAATGCCAAATGTGGCAACCCGCCATCTCCACCACGTCCAACAACAGCGCCTTTAATGGTTAGAT
>NZ_JBLVXX010000194.1:0-306 GCF_048283985.1 Enterobacter cloacae complex sp. 6730903
ATTTGTACCCATGTGGTTGCTAGCATTCCGCCGAAAATAACGTAAGCCATCATGAGCAAGCCGACAATCACAACTGCAATGTTATAGTTCAAACCAAATAATAGTTTGATGAGCTGACCTGCCCCTACCATTTGTGCAATCAAATAGAACGCGACTACAACGAGCGAGCTGAAAGCAGCTAAAGTACGAACTGGTTTTTCTTCAAGACGGAATGAAACTACGTCTGAAAGGTTATATTTACCAAGGTTACGTAAGCGTTCTGCCACCAAGAATAAAACGATTGGCCAACCGACCATGAACCCGAGT
>NZ_JBLVXX010000195.1:0-306 GCF_048283985.1 Enterobacter cloacae complex sp. 6730903
CCTCATAACTTTGTAGCTGTTTGACTAATTGATAGCCGATTCCCCATACCTCTTTGACTGATGTCTGTTGCATGAGGTCTTCCATAATTAATGGATCTAAGGTGATGAAATTACATACTCCTTTAAAACTTTTAATTTTCTTAGCATAGTGATTGGCAAGTTTTGCTTGTGTCTTTGAATATCCAATTCCAATGCAACAAGGTAAGCCTAACCATTTTAGGAGAGTGTTTCTCACTTTGTTGCAGTAGTCAGAGATATCGATAGATTGGAGGTAAGGGGTGAGATGAATAAAGCATTCATCTATAG
>NZ_JBLVXX010000196.1:0-305 GCF_048283985.1 Enterobacter cloacae complex sp. 6730903
GGCGACCCAAATGCCTTTAAGCCCCCACATCGAACTAAACCAGTAAGCACATGGCATTTCAATAAATAAAATGGCAGAGATGTTAATCAGCATCGGTACGGTTACAGTCCCACTGGCACGCATAATTGATGCAAAAATGGCACCTGCACCAAAGAATAAAATTGCCCAAAGTACAATAAATAAAAGCTGTTGCCCTAACACCACCACAGTTGGATCTGTGATGAATAAAGCCATCAAATATTTTGAAAATAGATAGCCGAGTGCAATTAAGGCACCTGTAAATAAAAAGTTCATTCCCAAAGCGG
>NZ_JBLVXX010000197.1:0-304 GCF_048283985.1 Enterobacter cloacae complex sp. 6730903
CGATCAATAATAGCTTGCCTTGTCTGCTCTAAAGTCATTGCCATTTTAGCCACCGTACTTTTGAGAAATAAAGTTAAACGTGAGGCCATAAATACCTTGTGGTGCTTGATCAGACCAGCCGTTTTCTAAGCGCGGTCCATAAGCTTTATTGTTCTGGATATAAACCAAATTACCTAACTTAATCTTCATTGCCTGAATCGCTGCGTCGTTAATAGGGTTTGTTTCAGGTTCACGCACGCCGAAATCGGCAGATCCAACCGAAACAATATGTGAAGCACGGTATGCTCCAGTATCAACAGGACTT
>NZ_JBLVXX010000019.1:0-78279 GCF_048283985.1 Enterobacter cloacae complex sp. 6730903
GCTTCATCCTTTAGATAGTATTACAAACCGTCAGGATGTATGTAAATCGGGCATAACAGAACGTTCAATCTATATTTGAATATGCAAATTATTATAAATACCATCCCAACCTTATATTCACGTGACAGATATGTTCAATATGATAAACTCTGCGCCAAAAACAACTTCACGCTTTCATAAGGTAAAAGTGCCACAGGTAAGACCTGAGGGTTAAGGACGGGGTATGCTCTATATTTTTAATGAGAATATTGTTTATGATGACGTTCAGTGTTCTTTAACTAACTGTATGAGTTATGACTCCATTCTTCTCCCTGCAACAGCTTCCCGGTTGCTGTCGCTGTTTATCAGATATCAGGGATCAACATTAACCCGTGATGAAATTCTTAATTGCGTTTGGGATGAATACGGGTATAAAGCGTCAAACAATACTCTTACACAATATGTATCTCTGATCAGAAAGAATTTTCAGTTGCTTGGTGAAACAGCAGATATCATCATTACTATTCCACGGATCGGATTTGTGATGAGCAACGATGTTGAAGTGAAAATGACAGAGGCGGGTTATGAAAAGCAAAACCTGTTGCCTGGGGATATAAATTCTTTTAGTGAAAATTTACTTCCTGAGAAGGTAGAACAGCTAATAGCTCTTTCTGAAACCATTGCCGAAACTGAAGAGATCAGTACAAATGGTGTTACAAGCAATAGTAAAAGGCCAATAGGACTTCATGTGATTAATGCACTGTCATTAGTCATTTTGTGTCTTATTTGTTATTTTATTCAGCTAAACACCAATAAGATGAAAGTTGCAAGGGACTACCAGGTCGGAACGATTGATAGCTGCCCTGTATATATGTTTTACAAAAGCTCAGAAGAACTGCTTCCCGTGCGGCTGACCTTAACTGAAAAGATGGCCAGGGAAACACTCCCTTGTCTTACCGGGAGTTTCTATATTACCCAGCAGGAAGATAGTCTGATTTTTGGTGAGGCAGGACGATTATTCATCAGCAGGTGTAGTTACCAGGCTGACAGCAAGCTAAAGATATCCAGTTGCAAGAGCGTATTTAATCATGAATAAAAAATATAAAGCATTTACCATTGCTTTGTTTGGCCTGTTAACCATCTTCCTTGTCACAATTATGAGCATGACTAAAAGTGGCAATGTCAACTGTACTGGCACCCTGCAAATGAATTCACCGGGCGATCATGAGTATCTCTTCAATGGAACCATCAGTGTGGTAATACGGGCGGGTAGTGAAAGTATTATCAGTATCTTTGGTACCTCAGTATCAGCAAGACAACCCACGCCTATCAATACACATCTGGTTAATCGGGAAATAACATTCAGGCTCCTGAGTAGAAACAAAAGCGATTTTTACCTGGGTGATTTGAAAACTATTGCTCATCCGGGGGATAGCATGACTGAGACAGAGGCCTCCGGGCTGCTTTTCGATATGTTTGATCTGGAAAACAACAGGCTCACCGTCCGAAGATATCTCAATACCTTTGTTTTTGGTGATGTTCCTCTTCCTTTATTTATATGTGTGAAAAAACGCTAAAGATTATAAACCTGCACCCGGTACACTCGGGGCAGTATTCCGGTGTCGCTCCGGTAAGACAGGCTGAGGATTCATTTCCCGCTGTTTTCTCCATATAGATCAAGCGGCGAGAACTGACCTGCTTACCCTGAATAGCGTCCCTTGCAATCTTCACCTGATGAATGCTCCTACTGTCCGCTTTCACCTCCACGCCGTACACACCGCTGGCGGAAAGCGTCAAAGCCATCCTGTAGTTGTTAAAAATTGGTTATTTTTTGTGGCATCCCCTCGGGTCATCTCTGATAATGAAGCGATGACCCACAAGGAGGCTCACCGTGCAAGGCGTACCGGAACAGTTCACTGATGAGAGAGACAGCGCGCGCTTTCGCCATCTGGCGCAGCTGCCGGGCCTGGAGCTTTATCACGCCCATATCTCTGACTACGCCTTTGAGCCTCACACTCATGAAGCCTTCGGTATCGGCACCATCGAAACCGGTGCCGAACGCTTCCGCTATCGCGGTACCCAGCATCTTGCCGCGGAAAAATCCGTCGTGACCATGAACCCGGACGAGATCCACACCGGGGAATCCGCCACCGAAGGCGGCTGGCGCTACCGGATGGTCTACATCGAACCCGACCTGCTGGAAGAGGTCACCGGCCTGCGTCACTGGTGGTTTAATGACGTCACGCGCCACGACCCTTTGCGCTCGCAGCAGATTGGCCGGTTAATTTATGGCCTGTGGCACACCAACGATCCGCTGGCGCAGAAGGGGCTGCTACTGGATTTGATTCAGACTTTTCAGCCGCTGGCCCACCATGCGCCGGTGGTGCAGGAGGCCGCGCACCGCTTCGAACGCGTTCGCGACTATCTGCACGACAACTATATGCGCTCGCTGACCCTGGACGAGCTGGCTAACGTTGTCTCGCTCAGCCCGTACCATTTTCAGCGCCAGTTCAAAGCCCATTTCCACGTTACGCCCCACCAGATGCTGATGGCCATCCGGCTGTGGCGCGCAAAAGCCTTCCTCACCCACGGCATGCCTGCCGCCGAGGTGGCCGCCGCGACCGGGCTGACCGATCAGTCGCACCTGACCCGCGCCTTCACCCGTCGCTACGGCATCACGCCCGTGCGCTACCAGAAGCAGGTTATGCCGCGCTAATGCGCAACCTCATACAATACGCGCGCGTTTTGCCCTTCTACACTGAGCGCAAAGTGAATCAAGATGGATGGAAAAATGATTAGCGGCGTGTTGTATGCCCTGCTTGCGGGTTTGATGTGGGGGCTGATTTTTGTCGGCCCGCTGATTGTGCCGGAGTACCCGGCAATATTGCAGTCGACCGGACGTTACCTGGCGCTGGGTCTGATTGCCGTGCCGCTGGCGTGGCTGGGGCGTGCGCGTCTGCGTCAGCTGGGCCGCCAGGACTGGCTCACCGCGCTGGCGCTGACCATGATGGGTAATCTGATCTACTACGTCTGTCTGGCGAGCGCCATTCAGCGCACTGGTGCGCCGGTGTCGACCATGATTATCGGCACGCTGCCGGTGGTCATCCCGGTTTTCGCGAACCTGCTTTACAGCCAGCGTGACGGCAAACTGGCGTGGTCAAAAATGGCGCCGGCGCTGGTCTGCATTGCCGTGGGGCTGGTGTGCGTGAATATTGCCGAGCTTCGCCACGGCCTCGAAAACTTCAGCTTATGGCGTTACGGTTCCGGGATCTTTCTGGCGTTTATTTCGGTTGTCTGTTGGGCCTGGTATGCCCTGCGCAACGCACGCTGGCTGCGGGAAAACCCGGATAAACATCCGATGATGTGGGCGACGGCGCAGGCGCTGGTCACCCTCCCTGTCTCGTTGCTGGGCTATGTGGGCGCGTGTGTCTGGCTGGGTAGCCAGCAACCGGCATTTACCCTGCCCTTCGGACCGCGCCCGTGGGTATTCGTCGGGCTAATGGTCGCCATTGCCGTGCTCTGTTCGTGGGTGGGCGCGCTGTGCTGGAACATTGCCAGCCAGAAGCTGCCGACGGTGATACTGGGGCCGCTGATTGTCTTTGAGACGCTGGCAGGGCTGCTCTATACCTTCCTGATGCGTCAGAGCGTGCCGCCGCTGCTAACGGCCTGCGGGATCGCGCTGCTGGTCGTTGGCGTGGTGATTGCGGTGAGAGCGAAGCCGGAAAAACCGATGGTCGTTCCGGCGTCGGAGGGGTGATTTCTGCCGGGTGGCGCTGACGCTTACCCGGCCTACAAAATAACGCCTCGTAGGCCCGGTAAGGCGTAGCCGCCACCGGGCAAGCCTTTAGAACGTTTCCCAGTTCGCTTCAGACGCCGTTGCTACGGGCTGCGCTTTAGGTGCATAGGTCTTTACCGGCGCGGCTTTCACCGCCTGGTTGCGGGTGATCTTAAACACCGCCACCGCGTCGTTCAGGCGTGCTGCCTGATCTTCCAGCGCCGCTGCCGCTGCCGCAGACTCTTCCACCAGCGAGGCGTTCTGCTGGGTGACGCGATCCATCTCCGCCACCGCCTGACCCACCTGGTCGATACCGCGGCTCTGTTCGTCGGAGGCCGACGCAATCTCACCCATGATGTCCGTCACGCGCGTAACCGCATTGACGATCTCCGCCATCGTCGCCCCCGCCTCATTCACCAGCTGAGAGCCCGCGTTAACGCGTTCGCCGGAATCATCGATCAGCGCTTTGATCTCTTTCGCCGCCTGCGCGCTGCGCTGGGCAAGGGTACGCACCTCGCCCGCGACAACCGCGAAGCCACGTCCCTGCTCGCCCGCACGCGCCGCTTCTACCGCCGCGTTCAGCGCCAGAATATTGGTCTGGAAAGCAATGCCGTCGATCACGTTAGTAATTTGCGCGATTTTGCTGGAACTGGTGGCGATTTCATCCATGGTGCGCACAACGCCCTCGACCACGTTACCGCCCTTCTTCGCGGTGGAAGAGGCGTCCAGCGCCAGACGCGACGCCTGACGCGCGTTATCGGCGTTTTGCTTCACGGTGGCGGTTAACTGTTCCATGCTGGCTGCCGTCTCTTCCAGAGAAGCGGCCTGTTGCTCGGTACGAGAGGAGAGATCGTTGCTGCCTGCCGAGATTTCACCCGCGCCGGTGTAGATGGTATCTGCGCCTTCACGCACCACGCCCACCGTGTTGGCCAGCGCAGTCTGCATCTCCTGAACGTTGCGCGCCAGGATCGCCATTTCATTTTTACCCTCAGCCTGAATCGGCTGGGTTAAATCCCCTGCGGCAATGGCGCGGATATGGTTGATCACCTCTTCCAGCGGCAGCAGCAGCACGCGGCGCATCGCAATCCAGCTGGAAATAATCACCGCGATAACCAGCAGCATCACCGCAGAAAGGATCCACAGAATGCGTTTGTAGTCGCTTTCATTGTCCTGGATACCTTTGGCGGTCAGCGCGGCCTGCGCCTCACGCCACTCGCGATAAACCTTTTGCATCGCGGTCTGCTTCTGTTCGGCATTTTGTTTGAACATATCTTCCAGATTGCCCTGCCCCAGCAGAACGTTCATTTGCGTCAGCGTGGCGGAGTAGACGCGGTACTGCTCTTCCAGACGATCGGCCAGGTGCTCGTCCATACCCGGCGTTTCCGGCAGCGCATAGTATTTATCGTAATGGGTCTGGGCATCGGCCAGCAGGTTTTTCGCGGTATTGACCAGCTCGTTCAGCTGCCCGCCGTTAATTTGCGACGCCATGCTGCTTTGCAGGCGCAGCATGCCGCGGTTGAGGGTGACGCGCGCCTGGTTCAGGCTGATCCAGGCGTCGGTAAATTCCGCGACGTTCTGGCTGGAAAGCTGAGAAACGGTGAAGTTCTCTTTATCGTTATTGAGTGCATTGATGAAAATGCCGGCGGAGATCAGTTGCATGATGCCGAGCACAAGCAGCACCGAAATCAAAAGAGTAATGACTTTTATACGTTTAAACATGCGTTGCCTTTTTTATATACAGGTATTGTCTGACCTGTATCTATCGGCACGTGCGGCAGGTTGTTTACTGTTTCTCCACCTTTAAAAACTTTCGAAAGCCCTTTTCTGCATTCAATCAGCAAGTTAAAAGCACGCTTTTTTTGTGATCCCCTTCTCATTTTCACCCTTGCCTCTAAAGGGTTATAGTATCCATTTAAAGATGCATTTAAAATGCATCTTATATTCCTGATGATGAGGTAACTGCTATGGCCTTCCGCGACCAACCCTTAGGCGAGCTGGCGCTCTCCATCCCTCGCGCTTCTGCGCTGTTCCGTAAATACGATATGGATTACTGCTGCGGTGGTAAGCAAACGCTGGCGCGCGCAGCGTCGCGTAAAGAGCTGGATGTGGAGGCTATCGAAGCGGAGCTGGCTCAGCTGGCTGAACAGCCCGTCGACAAAGACTGGCGCACCGCGCCGCTGGCTGAAATCATCGACCACATCATTGTGCGTTACCACGATCGTCACCGCGAGCAGCTGCCGGAGCTGATTTTACAGGCGACCAAAGTTGAACGCGTTCATGCCGATAAACCTTCCGTACCGCGCGGCCTGGCGAAATACCTGACCATGCTGCACGAAGAGCTTTCCAGCCACATGATGAAAGAGGAGCAGATCCTCTTCCCGATGATCAAACAGGGCATGGGCAGCCAGGCCATGGGGCCCATCAGCGTGATGGAAAGCGAACATGATGACGCCGGCGAACTGCTGGAAGTGATCAAACACACCACCGACAACGTCACACCGCCGCCAGAAGCGTGCACCACCTGGAAAGCCATGTACAACGGCATTAACGAGATGATCGACGATCTGATGGAACACATCAGTCTTGAGAATAACGTTCTGTTCCCGCGGGCATTATCGGGTAAATAAAAAAGCCCGGTAGCGCTAGCGCTTACCGGGCCTACAACATTCACGAACGTAGGCCGGGTAAGCGTCAGCGCCACCCAGCAACATGCTTAGCGCATGCCCGCCATACGTTTCTTACCGATAAACAGCCAGCCCAGCCCCAGCGCGATAAACCACAGCGGCGTGACGATCAGCGCCTGACGGGTATCGTCTTCCAGCGTCAGCAGCACCAGCACGAAGACGAAGAACGCCATGCACACCCAGCACATCAGCTTGCCCAGCGGCATCTTGTAGATCGACTTCTCATGCAGGTGTGGACGCTGTTTACGGTACACCAGGTATGAGCAGAGGATGATGGTCCAGACGAACATGAACAGGATCGCCGACACCGTGGTGATCATGGTGAACGCGCCGATTACGCTCGGGTTGACGTAGAGCATCACCACACCGCCCAGCAGACAGATGCAGGAGAAGGTCAGCCCTTTCGCCGGTACCGCGCGTTTAGACAGTTTGGCAAACGCGCTCGGGGCAACGCCCTCCTGCGCCAGACCGAACAGCATACGGCTGGTGGAGAAGACGCCGCTGTTCGCGGAAGAGGCCGCAGAGGTCAGCACCACGAAGTTAATCAGGCTCGCGGCAGCAGGCAGCCCCACCAGCACGAACAGCTCGACGAACGGGCTCTTGGTTGGCACCACCGAGCTCCATGGCGTCACGGACATAATGACGATCAGCGCGAACACGTAGAACATGATGATACGCAGCGGAATGGAGTTGATCGCGCGCGGCAGGGATTTCTCCGGATCTTTGGTTTCCGCCGCCGTGGTGCCGACCAGCTCAATCCCGACAAACGCGAACACTGCAATCTGGAAGCCGGCAAAGAAGCCGCTGATCCCTTTCGGGAACCAGCCGCCGTCATTCCACAGATGGGCAAACGACGCCTGTACGCCGGTTGGCGACTGGAAGTGCGTCAGCACCATCACCAGCCCGACGACAATCAGCGCGATGATGGCGACGATTTTGATCATCGCGAACCAGAACTCCATCTCACCGAACATTTTAACGGTGGCGAGGTTCAGGCTCAGCAGCAGAACAATCACCGCCAGCGAAGCCACCCAGTCCGACAGGCCGGGGAACCAGAATTGGGCGTAGGCCGTAATAGCGACAACATCCGCCATGCCGGTAACCACCCAGCAGAACCAGTAGGTCCAGCCGGTAAAATAGCCCGCCCACGGGCCGAGCAGGTCTGACGCGAAGTCGCTGAAGGATTTGTATTCGAGATTCGAGAGCAGCAATTCACCCATTGCACGCATCACGAAAAAGAGCATAAAACCGATGATCATATAAACGAAGATGATCGACGGGCCGGCAAGACTGATGGTTTTGCCCGAGCCCATAAACAGCCCGGTGCCGATGGCTCCGCCAATGGCAATAAGCTGAATGTGACGGTTCGTGAGATTTCGCCGTAGCGACTGTTCAGACGTCGCCTCTTCTGCGGCGGCGACTTTGACCTGATCTACCATGTGATATTTTCCTGTTTATGCCTGTCTGTGTTGTTAAGGCTCTTCTGGCCTTTATTTACGCCAAATAAATGACGGCCCCTGTGTAAGGACTAATCGATAGTAGGTAAGAATCGGCGGGATGAATACTATGATTTGAATATTATGTTAATAATATGTTGAAAGTGAGTGTCATATCACTCATACAGCGCGAAACAGCTCACAAAAATACACGTAACAGTTTCGTTTGCAATACAAAATGTTGATTCCGTCGTAACTCCGGGTTTTATCGCTATTTTCCTCTCCCCGATCGGAGAGAGGAAAATAAGAAAAACCGATTACAGGATTTCCAGCAGCTCGACTTCAAACACCAGGGTGCTGAATGGCGGAATGGACGCGCCAGCGCCACGCTCGCCGTAAGCCAGGTTGTGCGGGATAGTCAGTTCCCATTTGGAACCTACTGGCATCAGGGTCAGGGCTTCGATCCAGCCTGCGATAACGCCGTTAACCGGGAATTCAGCCGGTTCGCCACGCGCGACGGAGCTGTCGAACACGGTACCGTCGATCAGCTTACCGGTGTAGTGTACGCGAACGTGGTCGGTACGCGCCGGGATTGCGCCATCACCCTGATTGATTACGCGGAACTGCAAGCCGGACTCGGTGCTGTTCACGCCTTCACGCTCACGGTTCTCTTCCAGATATTTCACGCCTTCTGCCGCCATCTCTTCGAAACGCGCGCGACGTACGGCGTCAGCACGTTCGTGGATTTCACGCAGCGCACGGTGCACAACGTCAACCGGCACAGCGGGCTGCTTGCCTTCCAGCGCGTCAGCGATACCCGCCACCAGCGCTTCCGGTAACAGACCTTCCAGGCCGGATTCGCTCAGCTGCTGTCCTACCTGCAAGCCGATGCCGTAGCTTGCCTGCGCTTCGATAGTGTCAAAAGTCGGGGTGGTCATGGGTTTTCCTTCCATCACATTTAAAGTAGCGGGCAGCATATCAGCCATGCCCTTATGGGTAAAACTTTGTCTTAAGTAAAGGTGACAAACTGCGACGAAACGGAAACAATAGTAGCCGTCAGGATTTTCCCTAATATATGTCACGAAAGCTGGCTTTGTTACGCCCATCAGGCAGTTAGCAAACTACACTTCTCAGGACAGGATAAAAAGACGCGGAGCAGGAGGAGAGCCATGCCCGGGCGATTTGAACTGAAACCTACCCTGGCGAAAATCTGGCATGCGCCGGATAACTTTCGCATCATGGACCCGCTGCCGCCTTTGCACCGCAGAGGCATTATCATCGGCGCGTTGCTGATCGTCATCGGCTTCCTGCTTCCTTCCGGCAGTGACAACGTTGATACCGCGCCGGTCAGCCGGAATGCTGAGCTCGATATCCAGTCGCAAAGCCAGCCGCAGCCGGATTCACAGCCGATGCAGACGCAGCTGGTCACACCGTCTAACGATCCGGGCCAGGTTGCGCCGGTTGAACCTGAACCGGTTCAGGAAGATCAGGAGCAGGCCGCCGCCCCTTCAGAGCCACAGGCGCAACAGCCCACCGGCATTGAGCAGCAGTGGCGTTCGTATCGCGTAGAGCCAGGGAAAACCCTTGCCCAGCTGTTCCGCGACCACAATCTGCCAGCAACGGATGTGTATGCCATGGCGCAAGTCGAGGGGGCAGGCAAGCCGCTCAGCAACCTGCAAAATGGTCAGATGGTGCAGATCCGCCAGAATGCCAGCGGCGTGGTGACCGGGTTAACGATCGATACCGGAAACGGGCAGCAGGTACTGTTTACCCGCCAGCCGGACGGCAGTTTTATCAGAGCACGTTAATGGCCCAGGCCGGGTGAGGCGAAGCCGCCGCCCGGCATTTTTGTTCTCAGGCACGCCGTTTATTCACCCACCCGATCCCCGAGCAGACCAGCACCAGCGCAATCGCGTATTTGATGTCCAGAATGTTTTCGCCAAGGAAGATGGCGGAGAGCACCGTTCCTGCTACAGGAATGACGAAGTTGAACGGGGCAATCATACTCACGCGGTTCACTTTCAGCAGCGCGCTCCACAGGGCGAACGCCACGGATGAGAGCAGCGTCAGATACCCCAGCACGGCGACGGCTTTCATGCTGTGCACCTCCAGCGTCCCGCCCGTGGCATAGCCTCCCGCAACCAGTGCCGCCCCGCCTATCCCCAGCTGCCAGCCAGTCATCACCGTCGGGTCAACGGTCTGGGAAATGCGTTTCCCGTAAAGCGTGGCCGCAGAGAGAATAAAGGCCGCCAGCACCACAAATCCGTCACCTTTCCAGACAAACTGGAAATCGCTTAACCCGCTGTGGAAGTTCACCAGCATCACCCCGGCAAACCCAAGAACACAGCCCAGCGTTTTGTTATAGCTGAGTTTGTCGTTGTGGTAGATAAAGTGCGCCAGCAGCACGCTGAAGAAGGTCCCGGTGGCATTCATGATGGAGCCGTTCACCCCGGTCGTGTAGGCCAGGCCGATATAAAAGAAGGTGTACTGGAGGGAGGTCTGGGTCAGTCCGAGGAGCGTGAGCTGGCCAAACTGCGTGGGCGTGAGCCTGCCAATCGGCTTTCGCTGGGCCAGGGCAAAAAGCAGCAGCAACGCACCGGCAAAAAGAAAACGGTATCCGGCAAAGACGACTTTGGAGGGGATATCGTCGGTCGCGATCTGAAAGAGTTCGTAGCCACTTTTAATGGCCGGGTACGAGCTTCCCCAAAGCAGACAGCAGAGCGTGGCGCAGGCATAGGCCACATGTCGACGGGCAAAGACGGGCGTGGGCAGGGCAGTATCCATGACAAATCTCATAAATAAAATTGCGTTTCAATTTATTATCAGAGAATGCGTCAGGAATAGCGACCTTACAAGAGCAAAAGATGACGCAGGGTCATGCTAAAAAGCAAAACGCCGGCACAAGGCCGGCGCTTCGACGTGAGCAGAGTAAAAAATTACTCAGCTACTACGTTAACAACCAGTTTAGCGAACACTTCGCTGTGAACCTGGAAGTCAACTTCGTGCTCACCAGTGGTACGCAGAACGCCGTTCGGCAGACGAACTTCGCTCTTAGCCACTTTAACGCCTGCCGCAGTAACTGCATCAGCGATATCGCGGGTACCGATGGAACCGAACAGTTTACCTTCGTCGCCAGCTTTAGACGCGATAGTAACGGTGCCCAGTGCGTTGATTGCTTCAGCGCGAGCGTTAGCAGCCGCCAGAACGTCAGCCAGTTTGGCTTCCAGTTCAGCACGACGTGCTTCGAAAAACTCTACGTTTTTCTTAGTAGCTGGAACAGCTTTACCCTGTGGAACCAGGAAGTTACGAGCGTAACCCGCTTTAACGTTTACCTGATCACCCAGGCTGCCCAGGTTTGCTACTTTATCAAGCAGAATAACTTGCATTACCTTATCCTCTTAAAGTCGTATTAATGGACCGTGCCCGATTACTGATGACGATCAGTGTACGGCAGCAGAGACAGGTAGCGAGCGCGTTTGATAGCGCGAGCCAGCTGACGCTGATATTTTGCACGAGTACCGGTGATACGGCTTGGGACAATCTTACCGCTTTCGGTGATGTAGTTTTTCAGCGTTGCGATATCTTTATAGTCGATCTCTTGAACGCCTTCCGCGGTGAAACGGCAGAACTTGCGACGACGGAAATAACGTGCCATATGGCTAGTCTCCAGAATCTATCAAATCAATCTGCTCGGCATGCAGAACCATTTTGCTCAGACCGTTCTTTGCCTTGTGGCAAGAAATGAACCCCTGAACGATTACTGCGCTACCGACCGTTAAACTGTGAGTAATGGCCTGGTTTTCGTGTCCGCTAATAATCACGGGCATTTGGCACCACGCCTGCCGGTGAAACCCGGCTTCCTCTTGCACAGAACGATGCTCAAGCACGAACTGGCAATGCGGAATTCCTGATGGGCTGACCTTTCGAAGGGGGGTCCTGCACACGGTGCCGGACAACACCAGACGGTTGGTCATCAGAAATTACTCTTCAGAATCCCCAGCATCAGAATCATCTGCGGTTTCGTTTGCGAAATCATCGCGACGCTCACGGCGCTCGTCTTTCGCTTTAACCATCGGA
This sequence comes from Enterobacter cloacae complex sp. 6730903, assembly GCF_048283985.1. Classification (NCBI taxonomy): domain Bacteria; kingdom Pseudomonadati; phylum Pseudomonadota; class Gammaproteobacteria; order Enterobacterales; family Enterobacteriaceae; genus Enterobacter; species Enterobacter cloacae complex sp. 6730903. The sequence goes on from NZ_JBLVXX010000019.1 coordinate 11,952, forward strand.
GATGCTTCGGTCACTGCGTGTTTGGTACGCATAACCATGCTGCGGATAACGGCATCGTTGAAGCGGAAGGTAGTTTCCAGCTCATCGATCACTTCCTGCGGAGCTTCAACGTTCATCAGAACGTAGTGTGCTTTGTGCAGTTTGTTGATCGGGTAAGCCAGCTGACGGCGGCCCCAGTCTTCCAGACGGTGGATCGTGCCTTCTGCACCAGTGATGGCAGCAGAGTAACGCTCGATCATGCCCGGAACCTGTTCGCTCTGGTCAGGGTGGACCATAAAAACGATTTCGTAATGACGCATCGAATTGCTCCTTACGGATTATTCAGCCTCCTGTCTGGGTCAGCCGAGGCCCGGGGAGGCAAGGAACGTGTTAAAGGTCGGCTGAAAAATTGACGCGTCATAATACTTGCGCCCCCCAGGAAACTCAAGCTGATTGCACAAATAATTCGCACAAAGGGTAAAGCTGTTCTAAGTGGGTGATTTAAAATCGCACTCATCAGAAGCGCTGTTTTTTTGAACAACACCATCAGAAATGGTCACCCATCGCTACCCGAGTAGCGATTACACTTTAATCAGAAACCCTGAACAGAGAAGGAGAGCATTACCCCGTATCACAGCACGTAGTCGTGGAGCGCATATCATGAAAAGAATCGCAATCGCCATTTTGGCTGCGCTTTTGCTCAGTGCAAACGCGATGGCAGCCATCAGAATAGACAGCCAACAGGCCAGAAACATGGATGATGTGCAGAGCTTAGGCGTTATTTACATCAATCATAACTTCGCCACTGAAAGTGAAGCAGATCAGGCGCTTAATAAAGAAACTGATGCGCAGGGCGCAAAATACTATCACGTCATGCTGACACGTGAGCCCGGCAGCAACGGTAATATGCACGCCAGTGCAGATATTTACCAGTAACGCTTTATCGCCAGCACCAGGAAAGCCAACGAAAATCAAAGCCATATATGATTTGCCCCCTGCCAGGGGGCTTTTTTTATGAATGGCTCCGGAATACCACCGGTTACAACTGTTTCGGTATTCCAGAGCACTTATTCACTTCTGTCCGTAATAAGCATTCGGGCCGTGCTTACGCATGAAATGCTTGTTCATCAGGTAATCATCAATGCCCTGAAGCTGTGGGTTAATGCCGCGCGCAATCCACGCCATTCTGGCCACCTCTTCCATCACCACCGCGTTATGCACGGCGTCATGCGCATCTTTACCCCAGGAGAACGGACCATGCTGGTACACCACAATACCCGGCGTATGCAGTGGTTCCGTCTCACCCAGCGTTTCGATAATGACCCTGCCGGTGTTAAGTTCGTACTCGCCTTCGACCTCAGCCTGCGTTAACGCTCGCGTGCAGGGAATATCGCCGAAGAAGTAATCTGCGTGCGTCGTACCCAAAGCAGGGATCGCCAGCCCGGCCTGTGCCCAGGCGGTGGCGTGCGTGGAATGGGTATGCACAACGCCCCCCAGGGACGGGTAACGCTGGTACAGCGCCAGATGGGTTGCCGTATCAGAAGAAGGTCGCCATTTGCCTTCAACGACGCGTCCCTCCAGGTCAACCACTACCATATCGTCCACTTTCATGGCGTCATAGGCCACGCCGCTCGGCTTAATGACCACCAGCCCCTGCTCGCGATCGATGGCGCTTACGTTGCCCCAGGTAAACGTCACCAGTCCATAGCGCGGCAGATCCATATTGGCTTCAAAGACCTGCTGTTTCAGCTTAAGCATGTTCCGCCTCCATCAGCCCTGCCCGCGCCATGCGCTCGCGCACCCAGTCCCGGGCTTTCGCCACTTCTGCCGCCGGGTCGTCCGCGGTTTCGCTCCACATCTCAATCAGGTAAGGCCCGCAATAACCTGTCTGTTTGAGCGTCTGGAAGCACCGTTCGAAGTCCACCACCCCGGTACCGAACGGTACGTTTTTGAACACGCCAGGACGGGTATCTTTTACGTGTACCGCCACGATATGCCCGATGCCCGCCTGAAGCTCCATCTGTACGTCGTTATCCCATGCCGACAGGTTGCCGATATCCGGATAAAGCTGGAACCACGGGTTATTCAGATAGTGCGCGTAGCCCAGCGCCTTGCTGATGGAGTTCATCAACGGATAATCCATGATCTCCATCGCCAGCGTCACCTGCGCACGGCTTGCCATCTCAACGCTCTCTTTCAGGCCGTCACGGAAACGACGGCGCGTTTCATCGTTGGCTTCCTGATAGTAAACATCGTAACCCGCCAGTTGGATCACGCGGATGCCGACATCCTGTGCAAAGCGAATGGCTTTACGCATGATCTCCAGCCCTTCGGCGCGTACGGCATCATCTTCGCTGCCAAGCGGAAAACGACGATGAGCGCTCAGGCACATGGATGGCACGCGCACGCCGGTTTCGGCAATGGCGCTCACCAGCGCCAGACGCTGGTCGCGGCTCCAGTCCAGGCGAGCAAGACGCTCGTCCGTCTCATCCACCGACATTTCGACAAAATCGAAACCCAGCTGCTTCGCCAGCTGTAACCGCTCCAGCCAGCACTCCCCCGCAGGGAGTGCCTTTTCATAGATGCCAAGCGGGACCTGTTTTGACAACATACCCGCTCCTTAACCCCAAAGCTGAGCGATTGAGCGTTTAAACTGACGCGCAGCTTCCACCGGAGATTCCGCATCGCGAATGCTACGACCGGCAATAAAGACGTGAATTGGAATCCCCTTGAACAGAGGCAGATCTTCCAGCGCCAGGCCACCGGTGACGGTCACTTTGAAGCCCATATCGGCCAGACGTTTGATCGCGCTGATATCGGCTTCGCCCCACGCCACGCCTGCGGCCTGCGCATCACGGCTGCGGTGATAAACCACCTGCTGGATACCCGCTTCGCGCCACTCCTGCGCCTGCTCCCAGGTCCAGAAACCGGTCAGTTCAATCTGCACGTCGCCGTTGAACTCTTTCGCCACGTCCAGCGCGCCTTTCGCGGTGTTGATATCCGCACAGCAGATCACGGTGACCCAGTCGGCGTTGGCTTCAAAGCACATGCGAGAGAGGATTTTGCCCGCGTCGGCGATTTTGGCATCCGCCAGCACGATTTTATGCGGATAGAGCGCCTTCAGGTCACGAACCGCACGAACGCCTTCGCCCACGCACAGAATGGTGCCGACTTCGATGATGTCCACCTCTTCCGCAATCAGACGGGTGGTTTCGTAAGCGTGAGACAGAGTCTGGTTATCCAGCGCGACCTGCAACATTGGTAATGACATTTTCAATTCCTCTTAAACGGCCGCCGCAGTGGCGTTATCAATTAAATCCAGCACGTCCTGCGCGGTACGGCAGGCGCGTAAACGGTCAAAATTAGCTTCATCATCAAACAGGTTGACGATCTGCATGATGCCCACCTCCTGGTGGGTGTTGGCATCGACAGCCGCCATAGTGATCAGAATGTCGACCGGGTCGTTATCTTCATGGTTGAACACCAGCGGGGTTTTCAGCGTCACCAGCGCAAAACCGGTTTTCTTGACACCCTCTTCCGGGCGGCCGTGCGGCATTGCCAGCCCCGGGGCAATCACAAAATAGGGACCGTGCTGCGCCACGCCATCCAGGATGGCCTGGTAATAACGCGGCTCGACAACGTCCGCCTTAACCAGCAGATCCACGCTCAGCTTCACCGCTTCCTGCCAGGTGCTGGCTTCGGCCTGTAAAAGGATGGAGTTATTCTCTGCCAGCGAATCACGTAGTTTCATGTGGCGTCCTCACTTCACGTCTTGTGGGAAGTGTTCTTTGATCACTTCCAGCAGTTTTGGCCCAAAATCCGCAGGCGACAGCATGTTGCGTACGCCTACCACATATTTGTTCCCCGAGACGCTAATCTCACCGGCAATGTGCGTTGAGGCGATGATGATGTCCGCGCCGTTCAGTTCACTTTTGTATTCACCCACTGCGCAGCTGTTCACCGTGTGGTCAATGTTTGACTGGGTTAAAAACTGATCCACTTTCATTTTCATGATCATGGAGCTTCCTTGCCCATTGCCACACACAGCCAGGATACGTACGGTCATAATCGAAACTCCTTAGTGAGCAGAAACTTCTGCTGTTTGTTTTTCCACATCTTCTTCAGCTCGCAGCGAACGGCCAGCGAAGAACATATAAGTCAGTGCAATCAGGATGATGACGGCCATAAAGACCAGCCCGACGGAGGCAAAGCCCTGCATCATCGGCGGCGCCAGAATTGACCAGTCCGCCATACCCATCCAGGCGCTCATGCCGGTGAGCTTGACCGCCCACACGCACCCGAAGATTTCAACCATGCCCATCACCAGACAGATTTTGAGCGCTGCGCGCCATCCGCCGAAGTGGTTAGCGAACACGCCGATGGTGGCGTTGGAGAAGAACATCGGGATAAAGCCAGGAATAATCAGGATTGAGGAGCCGCAGCCCACCAGGATGCCAACCGCAATCAGCTGGCCGATGGTGCCCCACATAAAGCCCCAGACCACGGCGTTTGGCGCAAAGCTATAGATAGCCGCACAGTCAATCGCCAGCACCGCGCCAGGGATCAGGCGCTGGGAGATGCCGTTAAACGCTTCCGACAGTTCGGCGACGAACATACGCACGCCCTGGGTGATGATGAAAATGGCCACGGCGAAGGAGAAACCGGTTTGCAGGATATAGACCGTCCAGTGGGTTTTACCCGCCATTGCCTGCACCACGTCAATGCCAAAGGAGAGCAGGATGGCACCGAAGAAGATGGTCATCACAATTGCCGTGGAGACGATGTTGTCGTGGAAGATATTCAGCCAGCCAGGCAATTTGAGGTCTTCAACACTCTCCTCTTTTTTGCCCAGGTACGGCGCAACTTTGTAAGCAATCCAGGAGGCGAACTGCTGCTGGTGACCGATGGAGAAGCCGCAGCCGTCCGTAACGTCCTGCGTTGGCTTATACATCATGTTGGAGGTGATGCCCCAGTAAAGCGAGACCAGTATTGCCGTGCAGATGACGGTGGTCCACATTGGATAGCCGAAGATATAGAGAGAAACCGCAATCAGCCCCGCCTGCTGGAACATGATGTGCCCGGTGAGCATGATGGTGCGAATACCGGTGATGCGGCGCAGGAGCACGTAAATGATGTTCAGCGCCAGCGCGAGCAGTACCGCATACCCAACCCAGCTGTACGCATCTCCCATGCGATCGATGGTGGCCATCATGGACGCGTAAGTGTCAGAGATGGCGCCGTTAATGCCGTATACCTCTGACATTTTGGCAACAACCGGCTTAAACGTGCTGGTCAGAATGCCAGACCCCGCCTGCAACAGCATAAAACCAATGATGGTTTTGATGGTGCCTTTGATAATCACGCTGACGCTTTTGCGCAGCAGGATGTACCCCAGGCACGTCACGATACCCAGCAACAGCGGGGCGTTGGTCATTACCTGATTAAAGAAAACGGTAAAGACGTTGTAGAGGATCTCCATAACTCTCTCCAGAAAATGAGAACACGAGGGGCAATCCCTGTGTGGTTGGTGTCATCACTCTATTAATCACAAATAATCACCACAAGATTGCATTTGATTATTTGTGACGGATCACGCAATTTATTTCCATGGTGTTAGTAATGATTTTCACTACCGATATAACCAAATAAATAAATTCTTAAATTTCAATATATTAATCATTTATAGCGGTTATCTTAACAACGTCATGATGTTTTTTCTGTGATGTGGCGAGGGGAATTTTCCGCAAAACAGCCATTGCAAATCGATTCAAACAGTGCCAGCATTAATCACAACAAGTCACAGTATGATTACTTTTGATTAAAACCAGGAGTCAAACGATGAGTAAAGTGAAAACCATCACCCGTGAATCATGGATTCTGAGTACCTTTCCGGAGTGGGGTAGCTGGCTGAACGAAGAGATCGAGCAGGAACAGGTTGCTCCTGGCACATTTGCGATGTGGTGGCTGGGCTGCACCGGGATCTGGCTGAAATCAGAAGGCGGCGCCAACATTTGTGTCGATTTCTGGTGCGGCACCGGCAAACAGAGCCACGGTAATCCACTGATGAAAAAAGGCCACCAGATGCAGCGTATGGCCGGCGTTGAAAAGCTCCAGCCGAACCTGCGCACCACGCCTTTTGTGCTTGATCCTTTTGCCATTCGCCAGATCGATGCCGTTCTCTCTACCCACGATCACAACGATCATATCGACGTGAACGTGGCGGCAGCGGTAATGCAAAACTGCGCGGACGACGTACCGTTTATCGGGCCGCAGACCTGCGTGGATTTGTGGATTGGCTGGGGCGTGCCAAAAGAGCGCTGCATCGTGATGAAGCCGGGCGACGTGGTGAAAATCAAAGACATTGAGATTCACGCGCTGGATGCCTTTGACCGCACCGCGCTGATCACCCTGCCTGCCGATCAGAAAGCCGCAGGCGTACTGCCAGACGGGATGGATGAGCGCGCGGTGAACTACCTGTTCAAAACGCCTGGCGGTTCCCTGTATCACAGCGGTGACTCCCACTACTCCAACTACTACGCGAAGCACGGTAACGAGCACCAGATTGACGTGGCGCTTGGCTCTTACGGTGAAAACCCGCGCGGGATCACCGACAAAATGACCAGCGCGGACATGCTGCGTATGGCCGAAGCGCTGAACACCAAAGTGGTGATCCCGTTCCACCATGATATCTGGTCAAACTTCCAGGCCGATCCGCAAGAGATCCGCGTCCTGTGGGAGATGAAAAAAGACCGCCTCAAGTATGGCTTCAAGCCGTTCATCTGGCAGGTTGGCGGCAAGTTCACCTGGCCGCTGGATAAAGACAATCTTGAGTACCACTACCCGCGTGGTTTCGATGATTGCTTTACGATTGAACCAGACCTGCCGTTCAAGTCCTTCCTCTGATACCGAGGCCCAATCGCCAGACCCTGCGTCTGGCGATGTCATTTTTATTTTAGTAATTTCACGCTATTTCAAATATCATCTTTTCAAATCAATTCTTATCGGAATAGCTCATGACGGAAGCGCAACGGCATCAAATTTTACTGGAACTCCTGGCGCAAACAGGGTTTATCACCGTCGAGAAAGTGATCGAACGTTTAGGGATCTCCCCCGCTACCGCGCGGCGGGACATCAACAAGCTGGATGAGAGCGGCAAGCTGAAAAAAGTCCGCAACGGCGCAGAGGCCATCAGCCAGCAGCGTCCACGCTGGACGCCGATGAACATCCACCAGGCGCAGAATCACGATGAAAAGGTGCGGATTGCCAGAGCGGCGTCACAGCTGGTGAATCCTGGGGAGAGCGTGGTAATCAACTGCGGTTCGACGGCGTTTCTGCTGGGCCGTGAGATGTGCGGCAAGCCGGTGCAAATCATTACCAACTATCTGCCGCTGGCCAACTATCTCATTGACCAGGAACATGAAAGCGTGGTGATCATGGGCGGCCAGTATAACAAGAGCCAGTCCATCACCCTGAGCCCGCAGGACAGTGAAAACAGCCTCTACGCCGGGCACTGGATGTTTACCAGCGGCAAAGGCCTGACGGCGGATGGCCTGTATAAAACCGATATGCTCACCGCAATGGCAGAGCAGAACATGCTTAACGTGGTGGGCAAGCTGGTGGTGCTGGTCGACAGCAGCAAGGTCGGTGAACGCGCTGGCATGCTTTTCAGCCGCGCCGAGCAAATCAGCATGGTGATCACCGGCAAAAACGCCAACCCCGAGATCCTCAGCAAGCTCGAGGATCAGGGTGTCACAGTGCTGCGCGTTTAAAGGTGCTGACGGAAGAATTCCACGGTTGACTCCAGCGCGGCCGGGGTAATACGGTGCCGGACACCTGCTCCCCACAGGCAGGTCAGATTGCTGTCCAGCCCTTCACGCTGTAGCGCCTGTTGCAGGCGAAACGTTTCACCGGGCGGTACGACGTCGTCGGCATCCCCATGCCACAGCAGCAGCGGACGATCGGCCAGCTGCGAAAGCGCATGGCTGACGTCCCATTCAGACAACAGGGTCTCAATCTCCTGAGGTGCCTGCGGCGGGAACAGCGTCTTTGCCAGTGATGTAAAGTAGCCCGATCCCATCAGGCAAGCCACGGACGTCACCTCCGGATGCCTGGTCATGATCCCCAGCGCCGTCATTCCGCCCATTGATGCGCCTGCGACCGCCAGCCGTTTCCCCTCCACCAGCCCGGCCTGCAAGAGCGCGTCACGCAGCCCGGCGAACTCGGTCAGATTGCCGTGCAGCGTTTGCCAGAACAGCCCCAGCCGCGCCTGCGCATCGCCCGTAAAGCGTGCCCCATGATTCGGCGCATCAGGCATGACCACCCGGAAACCGGCCTGCGCCAGCGCGACGGCAAAATAGCTGTAGACCAGCTTCGAGGAGAGAAAGCCATGATAGAAAACTACCGTCGGCAGCGGCAGTTCACCTTTACCAGCCGGAAAAGCATGGATGATTTCATGCTCACTCAGCTGGCGAGTTTCAATTTCAATCATTGTCGATCCTGTGCTGATGAATGATTCATAATGTTGAGAGCTGGATTACGGTTTCACGATATTTTCATTCGAAATCTACGTCCCAGATAACACTTCGGGAACATTCCCCCAAAACTAAATTCGCAGACAACTACACTATGGCTATCAGGAAAAGAGACAGGTTTATGCGCAGGCTTACCGCTTTATTGCTGGTCTCGCTGCTCAGCGGATGTTCCGTATTGCAGGGTACGCCAGAACCGGCGCCGCCGGTTACCGATCATCCTCAGGAAATTCGTCGTAATCAGACGGAAGGATTACAACGCCTGGGTACCGTATCCGCGATGGTTCGTGGTTCCCCGGATGATGCAGAAGACGCAATTGAAGCTCAGGCCGTTGCCGCAAAAGCAGATTATTACGTCATCACGATGATTGATGAAACCATTATTACGGGACAGTGGTACGCCCAGGGCATTTTGTACCGTAAGTAAGCATCATCATTTGAACGACTTTTACACTGCTTTGCGTCCGTAGACATTTTCCTGTCCACAATAAACTCCATGCCAGCAACAATGGAAATGAGTTTATTTGCGAAGGATTGCCCGGCGGATACCGGAGACACGTGAAAAGGAGCTGACGATGAAACGAACCCTTGCTTTAACGACGCTATTGCTTTCAGCGGGCCTGCTGAGCACCACGGCGCAGTCGGCCGAATTTGCCAGCGCGGATTGCGTCACGGGCCTGAACGAGATTGGTCAGATCTCCGTCAATAATATCACGGGGAGTCCGCAAGACGTTGAACGTGTCGTCGCCCTGAAGGCCGATGAACAGGGCGCTTCCTGGTATCGCATCGTCCAGATGCAGGAAGATCACCATGTTAATCACTGGCGCGTGCAGGCCATTCTTTATGCATAATCCCTTCCGATAAAAGCCACTTAATTTTAGTGGCTTTTCACTTTTGCAAATTTTTTATCTCTCCCGAAACCTAACAAAAACAAACATGTAACATTCAGTTACATTAAACAGGTAAACGTTATCTCTGCTCTGCCGTTGAACAGCCATCACTTTTCAATAATGAGCAATTTATGATCACCTTTTTCCGCCGGGCAGGTCTGGGCACGAAGCTATCGCTGCTAACAGGTGCAAGTGTCGCCACGCTTTTTTTGCTGTTCACTTTTCTGTTGAGCCACAACGCCAGCCAGCAGCTTGAAGATCTTGCGGTTGAAGACCTGCACAACCAGTCCACCGGCATGGTGGATATGGTTGAGATGTTCAACACCAGCCTGAGCGAAGAGGTTGAAAGCTATACCCGTCTGTTCACGACCTTTTTGCCACAGCCGCTGAACAGCGACAGCAGCCAGAGCCGGACCATAAACGGGCTTACCGTTCCTCTGCTGAAAGGCGGCGAAACGGAGTTGCATGAAAACAATACGCTTTCTGATGACTTCCTGAGCCGAACGGGAGCCATCTCGACGCTATTTGTCCGCAGCGGTAACGATTTTATCCGCGTGGCCACGTCGCTGCGTAAAGAGAATGGCGACCGCGCCATTGGAACCGTTCTTGATACCACCAGCCCGGCATTTGCGGCTGTCACCAAAGGGGAGGTCTATCGCGGCCTCGCGCTGCTGTTCGGCAAGCGCTATATCACGCAGTACCAGCCTGTTAAAAATGCGGAAGGCCAGGTTATCGGGATTATCTTTGTCGGCGTGGACATCACCCATTCGTGGAACGTCATGCGCGAGAAAATCCTTAACCGTCGTCTGGGCGAGAGCGGTCACTTCTTTGTACTGGATCGCAGCAGCGGCAAAACGCGCGGACAGTATCTGTTCCATGCCAGCGAAGAGGGCAAACTGCCCAACTGGGACACGGCGACACAGCAACAGCTTCTGAGCGATAAAGCCGGCACGCTGGAACGCGTGAGCGCGGATGGCCGTACGCTCAAAGTCGCCTACACGCCGCTGCCGGGCTGGAACTGGACCATCGTGGGTGAAGTGGATAAAGCCGTACTGCTTTCAAGCGTCACCACGCTGCGCGATCGCTTCCTGATGGCGGGCGTGGTGCTATCCGCACTCTTCGCGGGCCTGTTCGTTATCCTCATTCGCCGGATGCTAACCCGCCCACTGCGCGCAGTGATCGCGCTTGCCCGGCAGTATGCCGCAGGCGATCTGCGCGCCAGCCTGCCGGTAACCCGCCAGGATGAGGTCGGCCAGCTGATTGATGCCATCAACGGGATCGGGGGCGGCCTGCAAAAAATTGTGTTGCAGGTCCGCGAGGCCGCAAGCGAAATCCATCTGGGGACTAACGCGCTGGCTTCAGATACCGGCGAGATCTCTGAACAGATCAACAAGCAGGCCAGCAGCGTTGAGGAGACCTCCGCCAGCATGGAGCAATTAGCCGCCACCGTGCAGCAAAATGCCGCCAACATGGAGCAAACGCAGCAGCTGGTGGGTGAAACCTCGCGCGCGGTGCATCAGGGTGGAGAGACGGTGACCCACGCAGTTTCCACCATGGATGATATTCGTGATGCATCGAAACGCATTGAAGACATCACCCGCGTGATTGAGTCCATCGCTTTCCAGACCAATATCCTGGCGCTTAATGCGGCGGTTGAAGCGGCGCGGGCGGGCGAGCACGGGAAAGGTTTCGCAGTGGTGGCGCAAGAGGTACGCGCCCTGGCCGCACGCAGCGCCAACGCGGTGAAAGAGATTGAGCAGTTGATTGGCGGCACGCTGATGAGCGAACAGGTGCAAACCGACCTGCTGCTGCGCGCCACGGGCCGGGTCGGTTAAGCCTTCAGCTGGAACAGGCTCACCAGCCGGGTGAGATGGGAACCCTTCTCGCGCAGCGTCTGTGCCGTCTGCTCGCTGCGTGAGATGCGATCGGCATTGATATGTGATGCCTCACCGATGTGCGTCATCGCCAGATTCACCTGACCAATCCCCGCAGATTGCTCGCGGGAGGCGTGGTTGATCTCGGTGACAAGCTGGCTGATGTTATCGATATGAACAATGATGGCATCCATCGCCAGACGCGTTTGCTCAGAAAGCGCATGGCCTTCACTCACCTTGTTCAGCGTGCCGCCCCGGGTATCCAGCATCATGCGGCACCACGCCTGCGCCACGGGCGGCGATGCGTGCCGCAGCATCTGACTTCCGGCCCCGAGTAAAAAGAGGTGCCGCGCGATCTCCCTGCCCTGCGCTTCCTGCGGTTTACGCAGCTTCTGCTGTAGCTGCCGCCAGCTGCGATCGAAATGCCTGTCCTGGCCTTTGACCTGCGCGAAATCATCGGCGAGCAGGTCGAGAATACCCGACTGCTTCGCCAGTACGCGCAGTACATCCAGGCACATAATATTGCCAGAGCCTTCCCAGATGCTGTTGACAGGCATTTCACGGTACAACCGTGGAAGCTCACTCTCTTCGCAATAGCCTGCGCCGCCCAGCACCTCCATTGCCTCTGCCACAAACGGTATGCCCGCTTTGCAGACGCTGTATTTTGCCGCCGGAGTGAATAGCCGCGCCCATGCGGCCTCCTGCGGGTCGGTGCGGTTATCCCACGCCCGGGCGAGGCGGAACAGCAGTGCCGTGTGTCCCTCCAGCACCAGCGCCATACGGCTTAGCACGTCGCGCATTAACGGCTGGTCGATCAGATTTTTGCCGAAGGTCTGCCGCTGATGGGCATGATAAAGCGCCACCGAGAGCGCACGGCGCATCAGTCCGTGACTGCCAAGCGCGCAGTCAAAGCGCGTCAGCCCGCCCATCTTCAGAATTTGCCGGACGCCTTCCCCCTCTTCGCCCAGCAGCCAGCCGGAAGCATCAAGGAACTCAGCCTCACTGCTGGCATTTGATCGGTTGCCGAGCTTGTCCTTCAGACGCTCAAGGCGCACGGCATTGCGTTGCCCGTCGGGTAAGAAACGCGGGACAAAAAAGCAGGACAAGCCGCCCTTCGCCTGCGCCAGCACCAGATGCGCATCGCTCTGCGGCACGGAGAAAAACCATTTGTGCCCCACCAGCCGGTAACTGCCATCGCTGCATTTCTCTGCTCTGGTGGTATTACTGAGTACGTCCGAACCGCCCTGCTTTTCCGTCATTCCCATGCCGATCAGCAGGCCGCGCTTTTGCGCGCCCGGCGCGAGATGGGGATCGTAGCGATCGCTCATCAGCGGCGTTAACCAGTCGTGAAACGGTTTGGGCAGCGACTGTAGCAACAGCGGCGTGGCCGCAAAGGTCATGGTCACCGGGCATAGCGTTCCCGCCTCCACCTGAGCATGAAGCACAAAACGCGCGGCCCGGGCGACGAACGATCCTTTCCGCGCCTCCTCCTCCCACGCCAGGTTGTGCACCCGGTTGGCGCAAAGCCCCTGCATCAGAAGATGCCATGCCGGATGAAAGCGGACGTCGTCCAGCCGCTCTCCCGTGGCGTCATAACGCAGCAGCTCCGGCGGATTAACGTTCGCCAGCCTGCCCAGCTCCAGCGACTCCGCCGTACCCAACTGCTGTCCGATGCTGGCAAGAAGATCCACATCCCACTCAGCCCCTTCGCGCGCTACCGCATCGCGCAGGGCGCAATCAGAGAGAAAAAGATTGCTGTTCGATAGCGGTGCAGGTTGATTAAAAACGGTATGTGTCTGCCAGTGCATGCTGTCTCCCTCCTTTCATTGGCAATAAAGGTAAGTATGGACAGAGGGCATGCACGCTGCATGGGAGGGGGCTCACACGATGACGATCGTGTTGATATCATTCGTGAAATAGCTCACAGAACATAAGAATAAACTATTTCATTACTTCACTAATGCTGAATAATTTATTCTTACCCCGTTTATGTGAGGATCGTTATGCAACAGGATGCGCACAAGCGTGCATTAATTGCAGGCTCCATCGGTAATTTCATCGAGTGGTATGAATTTGTGGTCTACGGTTTTCTGGCAACGGTGATTGCCAGAAACTTCTTCCAGCTTGAGGGGGAAGCGGAGCTCACCAGCCTGATCCTCACCTGGGCCTCGTTCGCCATCGCTTTCTTCTTCCGTCCGCTGGGTGCGGTGGTCTTTGGCCGCATTGGCGACAGGATTGGCCGCAAACCGACGCTGATTATTGTGCTGGTATTGATGACGCTCGCCACCGCTGCCATCGGTATGGTGCCGGACTACGCCAGTATCGGGATTGCCGCGCCGCTGATCGTTACGCTCCTGCGTATTCTGCAAGGACTGTTCGCGGGCGGTGAGTATGGCGGTGCGGTCTCGTTGATGACGGAGTTCGCCCCGCGCGGCAAGCGCGGTCTTTACGGGGCATGGCAGTCCTTCACCGTGGCGCTCGGGCTGTTAGCGGGCGCAGGCATTGTCGCGTTGCTCTCTGCCCTTCTCTCCCCTGAAGCCTTGCACGACTGGGGCTGGCGCATTCCGTTCTTCCTGGCGTTGCCGATGGGTGCGGTCGCGCTATGGCTGCGGGTGAGCATGGAAGAGACGCCGAGCTTTGTGCAGCAACGGGAAAAACCGGTTGTGACTCAGGCCAGCCCCGCCGCCACGTTCAAAACCATCCTGATGGGCATTGGCCGCGTGATGGTCTGGTCTGCGGCGGGTTATACCTATCTGGTGATTATGCCGACCTATCTGCAATCTGCGCTGCACACCGGTTTTAACCAGGCGCTGCTGATTGCGGTGATTTCTAACATTGGGTTTGCGCTCACGATCATTCCGTCGGGCATGCTGAGCGACAGGATCGGGCGGCGGACGGTGATGATTATCGCCACCGTGCTCCTGCTGATCCTCGCCCTGCCGCTGCTGAAAATTTTGCAGGCGGATTCCAGCACGCTGGCGGTTAAAGCGATTGTGGTGCTGATTGCGGGAGGTCTGGTGGGGATGCTGGCAGGGCCGGGGCCGGCAATGCTGTCTGAGATGTTCCCGACGCGCGTGCGTTATACCGGGCTGGGGCTGGCCTATTCTCTGTCGAATGCGATCTTCTCAGGCTGTGCAGGGCTGATCATTACCGGACTGATTAAAGAGACGGGCAATCTGGATATTCCGGCGTACTATGTGATGGCAACGGCGGTGGTGAGTATTTTCGCGCTGATGACGCTGAGGAAGGATGACCATTTACGGTCGTTAGAGGAGTGAGATTGTTGCCCGGTGGCGCTGCGCTTAGCGGGCCTACGTTACCATGCTTTTGTAGGCCGGGTAAGGCGAAGCCGCCACCCGGCACAACAGGCTACCCGCGCTGACGCACCGCTTCAAACAGGCAGATACCCGTCGCAACAGAAACGTTCAGGGACGATACGCTGCCCGCCATCGGGATGCTGATCAGCTCATCGCAGTGCTCGCGCGTCAGACGACGCATACCTTCGCCTTCCGCTCCCATCACCAGCGCCATACGGCCGGTCATTTTGCTCTGGTACAGGGTGTGATCCGCTTCACCAGCGGTTCCCACGATCCAGATATTTTCTTCCTGCAACAGACGCATGGTGCGCGCCAGGTTAGTCACGCGGATCAACGGGACGTTTTCCGCCGCGCCGCAGGCGACTTTTTTAGCGGTAGCGTTAAGCTGCGCGGAGCGATCTTTTGGCACAATCACCGCATGCACGCCTGCTGCATCGGCGCTACGCAGGCACGCGCCCAGGTTATGTGGGTCGGTTACGCCATCGAGGATCAGGAAGAACGGGTTCTCCAGCCCGGCGATCAGATCCGGCAAATCGTTCTCCTGATACTGACGGCCTGGCTTCACGCGCGCGATAATGCCCTGGTGTACAGCACCTTCGCTTTTTTCATCCAGATACTGGCGGTTCGCCAGCTGGATCACTACGCCCTGCGCTTCCAGCGCGTGGATCAGCGGCATCAGACGTTTGTCTTCACGCCCTTTCAGAATAAAAACTTCCTGAAAACGCTCCGGCGCGCGCTCCAGCAGGGCCTGCACCGCGTGGATGCCGTAAATCATTTCACTCATTGATGGTTCTCGTAATAAATATTTTCCCTCTCCCTGTCAGGGAGAGGGTCAGGGTGAGGGGAAATTACTCCGCCTGCTGTTTCTTCGCCGCGCGCTTCGCTTTGGTCGCGGCCGCTATTTTTTGGGTCTTGGTCGACGGTTTTTTCGCTTTACGCGCGTCTTTTTTCGCCGCCTTGGGCTTCTGTTTCTTCTCACCACGGAAAGCGCTGTCTGGCTCAAAGTTTACTCTTTTACCTGCCTGACGTCGCTTGCCGCCCGCTTTACCGTTGCCGCCTTTTTTCGCTTTCTCACGCTCGGTTTTCCCGACGTTACGCGGAGCACGTTCGCTGGAGATGAGGCTGAAGTCGATTTTACGGTCGTCCATATTCACGGCTTCAACCTTCACTTCCACCCGATCGCCCAGACGGTAGGTCTGGCCGCCGGATTCGCCGATCAGACGTTGTCCGACCTGGTCGAAGCGGTAGTAATCGTTATCGAGGCTGGAAACGTGCACCAGACCGTCGATAAACAGCTCATCCAGACGCACGAAGAAGCCAAAGCCGGTGACGCTGGCAATCACGCCTTTAAAGACGTTACCCACCTGATCCAGCATAAAGTCACACTTCAGCCAGTCCGCCACGTCGCGCGTCGCTTCATCCGCACGACGCTCTGTCATGGAACAGTGCTGGCCCAGTTGCAGCATCTCTTCCATGGAGTAGTGATACCCTCCGGTTTCGGTCGTGTTACCTTTATGACCCTGCTCGTGCGCCAGCAAATACTTGATCGCACGGTGCAGGGACAGATCCGGATAACGGCGGATCGGCGAGGTGAAGTGCGCGTACGACTGTAAGGCCAGACCAAAGTGGCCCCGATTTTCCGGATCGTAAATCGCCTGCTTCATGGAGCGCAGCAGCATGGTTTGCAGCATTTCCGCGTCAGGACGATCGCTGATGGATTCCAGCAGCTCGGCGTAATCGCGCGGCTCAGGCTTATTACCGCCAGGCAGCTCCAGGCCGAGTTCAGCCAGCACAGAGCGGAACGAGGTCACGGCTTCCGTAGTTGGCTTGTCGTGAATACGGAACAGCGCAGGCTCTTTGGCTTTCTCAACGAAACGTGCCGCCGAGATGTTCGCCAGGATCATACACTCTTCAATCAACTTGTGCGCATCGTTACGCTGGGTCTGCTCGATACGCTCGATACGACGCTCAGCGTTAAAGATGAACTTCGCCTCTTCACTCTCAAACGAGATCCCACCGCGCTCTTCGCGCGCCTGATCCAGCGTTTTGTAGAGGTTGTGCAGCTCTTCGATGTGTTTGACCAGCGGCGCGTACTGTTCGCGCAGATCCTGATCGCCCTGCAACATATGCCAGACCTTGGTATAGGTCAGGCGCGCATGAGAACTCATCACCGCTTCGTAGAACTTATAGCCCGTCAGACGCCCCTTGCTGGAGATAGTCATTTCGCAGACCATACACAGGCGGTCCACCTGCGGGTTGAGGGAACACAGGCCGTTAGAGAGCACTTCTGGCAGCATCGGTACAACCTGCGACGGGAAGTAGACCGACGTACCGCGGCTGCGCGCTTCGTTATCCAGCGGCGTGTGTGGACGTACGTAATAACTCACATCCGCAATGGCCACCCACAGACGCCAGCCGCCACCGCGTTTTTTCTCACAATATACGGCATCATCGAAGTCACGGGCGTCTTCACCATCAATGGTGACCAGCGGCAGATCGCGCAGATCCACGCGGCCTGCTTTGGACTCTTCCGGCACTTCTTCACGCAGGTTTTCAATCTGATCTTCAACCGCTTTCGGCCAGACATACGGAATTTCATGGGTACGCAGCGCCATATCGACGGCCATGCCGGTGCCCATGTTATCGCCCAGCACTTCAACGATTTTACCCACCGCTTTGGTGCGACGGGTTGGGCGCTGGGTGAGTTCCACCACCACCACAAAACCCATGCGTGCGCCCATCACCTCTTCAGGCGGAATGAGAATGTCGAAGCTCAGACGGCTGTCGTCCGGCACCACAAAGCCTACGCCCGCATCGGTAAAGTAACGGCCCACAATCTGGCTGGTTTTCGGCACCAGCACGCGAACCACGCGCGCTTCGCGGCGCCCTTTACGATCTGCACCCAGCGGCTGCGCCAGGATCTGGTCGCCGTGAATACACATCTTCATCTGTTCGGATGAGAGGTACAGGTCGTCTTTACGGCCTTCCACGCGCAGGAAACCAAAACCATCACGATGACCAATAACGGTGCCTTTCAGCAGGTCGAGGCGCTCTGGCAGCGCGTAGCACTGGCGACGAGTAAAGACCAGTTGCCCGTCACGCTCCATGGCGCGCAGGCGGCGGCGAAGGGCTTCAATTTGCTCTTCACCTTCAATGTTTAATTCAACGGCAAGTTCTTCACGATTGGCGGGTTTTTCGCGTTTTGTTAAGTGTTCAATGATGAACTCGCGGCTGGGGATAGGATTCGCGTATTTTTCGGCTTCGCGTTCCTGGAAAGGATCTTGTGACATGTCGGTTCCTCCGTTGTCAGCTCCGGTGGAAATTTTCTTCATTCCACCAGCAATAATTTATAAAGCGGTTGATTCTCTTCAACCAAATCGGCCAGCGTGTAGTTATCCAGTTCCTTGAGAAAACTTTGCACGGCCTTTGAAAGCGCCTGTTTCAGGCGGCAAGCGGGCGTAATGTGGCAGAACGCGCTGCTACAGTTCACCAGAGAGAGCGGCTCCAGTTCACGTACCACATCGCCAATACGGATACTCTGCGCCGGTTTACCGAGACGGATCCCTCCATTCTTCCCGCGGACGGCAGCAACGTATCCGGCACGACTAAGTTGATTGATTATTTTGACCATATGATTACGGGACACACCGTACACCTCTGTGACTTCAGAGATGCTGGTCATCTTCCCATCGGGTAACGACGCCATGTAAATCAGCGCGCGTAAGCCGTAATCGGTGAAACTTGTTAACTGCACATCAACCTCAGGAAAAAGGGAAAACGCGGTCAAACCGCAGAGATATTCATTAATGATGATAAACCAGCCAGATAGTTAGCGGCTAATTTATTTGACAGACGGGGCGAAAAAGCGGAGATCCAGGAGCGGTCGCCGGATGGCGCTGCGCTTATCCGGCCTACGGGTTTCCCCGCAGGCCAGCAGTCACGAAGATTATGCGTCGAACGGGTCGCGCAGGATCATCGTTTCAGTACGATCCGGGCCGGTAGAAATAATATCGATCGGCACTTCGGTCAGTTCTTCAATGCGCTTGATGTAGTCCAGCGCGGCTTTTGGCAGGCCACTACGCTCTTTCACACCGAAGGTGGTCTCAGACCAGCCCGGCATGGTTTCGTAGATTGGCTCAATGCCTTCCCAGTCGTCAGCAGCCAGCGGAGTGGTGGTCACTTCGCGGCCATCTGGCATGCGGTAGCCTACGCAGATTTTCACTTCTTTCAGGCCGTCCAGTACGTCCAGCTTGGTCAGGCAGAAGCCAGACAGGGAGTTGATCTGCACAGCGCGACGTACGGCAACGGCGTCCAGCCAGCCGGTACGACGACGACGACCGGTGGTCGCGCCAAACTCGTTACCCTGCTTGCAGAGGAACTCGCCGGTCTCATCAAACAGTTCGGTCGGGAATGGACCCGCACCCACGCGAGTGGAGTACGCTTTGATGATGCCCAGAACGTAATCGACATAACGCGGGCCCAGGCCGGAGCCAGTCGCCACGCCACCCGCAGTGGTGTTAGAGGACGTTACGTACGGATAGGTACCGTGGTCGATGTCCAGCAGCGTACCCTGCGCACCTTCAAACATGACGAAATCGCCACGCTTGCGCGCCTGGTCCAGCAGATCGGACACATCAACAACCATACCGGTCAGAATATCAGCAATCGCCATGACGTCATCCAGTACTTTCTGGTAGTCAACGGCTTCGGCTTTGTAGAAGTTCACCAGCTGGAAGTTGTGATATTCCATCACTTCTTTCAGTTTTTCAGCGAAGGTCGCTTTGTCGAAGAGGTCGCCCACGCGCAGACCACGACGAGCCACTTTATCTTCGTAAGCCGGGCCGATACCACGACCGGTGGTGCCGATCGCTTTCGCGCCACGCGCTTTTTCACGCGCCACGTCCAGCGCCACGTGATAATCCAGGATCAACGGGCAGGCTTCGGAGAGCAGCAGACGCTCACGAACAGGGATACCACGGTCTTCCAGACCTTTCATCTCTTTCATCAGCGCAGCTGGAGACAGCACAACGCCGTTACCGATGATGCTGGTGACGTTTTCGCGAAGAATGCCTGATGGAATAAGATGGAGGACGGTTTTTTCACCGTTGATTACGAGAGTATGGCCTGCGTTGTGACCGCCCTGGTAGCGTACAACATATTTAGCCCGTTCAGTCAGAAGATCAACAATCTTCCCTTTACCTTCGTCACCCCATTGGGTGCCCAGTACGACGACGTTGTTACCCATTTTTTCAAAATCACCGTTTGCTTAAAAATGGATTCTACCATCGCTTTTTCAGATATACAGCACTTTTTGACCCTAAAATATGCCAATTGCGGTTAGTTTTTGATCAGCCAATCGTTTTCCTCAACATGTAGTAGATAACGATACCGGCAACCACAAGACCACCGCCAAAACGACGCAAAATATTATCCGGGAGTTGGCTCATTGTCGCGATCATCCGGCGCCATGCGCGCGGATAGAGCATCGGGCCGAGGCCTTCCAGCACCAAAACCAGGGCCAGTGCGAGCCAGATCGTGGAGTTCATTTTTCATCCTTATAAAAGAAAACCACCGCTCCGTGAAGAGCGGTGGTTTGAATACTCAAACAAGCCTGAGTTTATCGCGTTGCGTTGGTCGGCGTCTTCATATAACGGAAGAAATCGCTGTCCGGACTGAGCACCATTACATCCTGGTTGCTCTTGAAGCTATTCTCGTAAGCGCGAAGGCTACGGATGAAGGCATAGAAGTCTGGATCCTGGCTGAATGCATCAGCAAACAGTTTCGCCGCTTCGGCATCACCTTCACCGCGCAGGATACGACCCTGGCGCTCAGATTCCGCCAGCGTCTTGGTGACTTCATAGTCCGCTGCCGCGCGCAGTTTTTCCGCTTCTTCCTGACCCTGTGAACGGTGACGACGGGCTACCGCTTCACGCTCGGCGCGCATACGGTTGTAGATCGCCTCGGACACTTCCGCTGGCAGGTTGATCTGCTTGATGCGCACATCAACCACTTCGATGCCCAGAGCAGCCATACTGTTCGGGTTGATCACCGGCACTTTACCGTTGGTTTCAGCCTGAACACGTTCAGCCGCTTTGGCAATGGCATCGTCTGCCGCCGGGGTTTCAACTTCATCCTCGGTGCCCGCAGAGCCGGAGTTCAGCGCATCACGCACTTCCAGCGTCAGACGACCACGGGAGTCGGTCACGATGTCTTTCACATCCAGACGACCAATTTCAGAACGCAGACGGTCAGAGAACTTACGTTTCAGCAGCACTTCTGCCTGAGAAACGTCGCCACCCCCGGTTGCCAGGAAGTAGCGGCTGAAATCGCTGATGCGCCATTTGATATAGGAATCAACGATCAGGTCTTTCTTCTCTTTGGTCACGAAACGATCGGCCTGGTTATCCATGGTCTGGATACGCGCATCGAGCGTTTTCACTGACTGAATGAACGGGATCTTGAAGTGCAGACCCGGCTCATAAATCACCGGACGCTTGTCGCCGTCACGCACGACGCTGCTGAACTGGAACTTGATCCCACGTTCGCCCTCTTTCACCACAAAGATGGAGGTGTAGAGCACGACCAGTACGATGATGATGATCGCAATAACTGACTTACGCATCCTTATTCCCCCTGACGCTGGTAGTCGTTACGCTGCGCGTTAGCACGGCGTTGGTCCATAATGTCACCATCGTTCGAAGAAGGCGTTGTGTTCGCGCTGGCGCTGCCAGACGAGGCCGGTGGCAGACGCAGCAGGTTGTTCGCACCGCTGTTGTCTTTTGCTGCCGGTGCAGAGCTGCCTTTCAGCATCTGATCCAGCGGCAGGACCATCAGGTTTCCGCCTTTGTTGTCGTTAACCAGCACTTTACGCGTATGGCTCAGCACTTTTTCCATGGTCTCGATATAGAGACGCTCACGGGTAATTTCCGGCGCGGCTTTATATTCCGGCAGGATCTTCGCGAAGCGAGCCACTTCACCCTGTGCTTCCAGGATGGTCTGGGTCTTATACGCACGCGCTTCTTCCAGAATACGCTGCGCCTGACCGTTTGCACGCGGCTGAACTTCGTTGGTGTACGCTTCCGCTTCACGGATGTACTGCTGTTCGTTTTCACGCGCGGCAATCGCATCGTCAAACGCGGCTTTCACCTCTTCCGGCGGACGTGCAGCCTGGAAGTTGACGTCCAGCAGGGTGATACCCATGTTGTACGGACGGATGGTCTCTTCCAGCTCACGCTGGGTATCGCTACGAATAACGGTACGACCTTCGGTCAGGATACGGTCCATGGTGTATTTACCGATCACGCCACGCAGGGCGCTGTCGGTCGCCTGACGCAGGCTGTCATCGGCGCTGGTCACGCTAAACAGATAACGTTCAGGATCGGTCACGCGGTACTGCACGTTCATCTCAACGCGCACCACGTTCTCGTCAGAGGTCAGCATCACGCCAGAGGCCGCCAGTTCACGGACGGACTCTACGTTGACCGCGGTCACGTCATCGATGAAGGTCGGCTTCCAGTTCAGGCCCGGCTCAACCAGATGGCTGAACTTACCGAAACGGGTGACCACGCCGCGTTCTGCTTCTTTAATGGTGTAGAACCCGCTGGCTGCCCAGATGATTACCACCGCAGCGGCGACAATGCCCACCACGCGGCCACCCATTGGCGGGCGCGGACTCTGAGTGGAATTGCCACCCGAGCCAGAACCTTTTCCTCCGCCAAGGCCACCAAGCTTTTTGCTCAGTTTGCGGAAGATATCATCCAGATCCGGCGGCCCCTGCTCGCGACCACCTTTGTTGCCATTTCCCCCAGAGTTGCCGCCTTGATTATTGCTGCTTCCCCACGGGTCGCGGTCTTGTCCGTTATTACCGGGCTGATTCCACGCCATGTATATGCTCCATATTTGTTATGCAAGGGCGAATTTTTCAGGCTTCCCCTTTCTGATCAGACGATATAGTCCGCCAGCGCAGGTTCTTGTTTACAGAGGCGACGCCAGTCAACGATCGGCATACGCACCTGCATCCCCACGCTGCCGTCATCCTCCATCCACTCTTTTTCTATCGCCTGAAGCTGATAAAACCGGCTGCGCAGCCTGCCTTCCTGTGGCGGCAGTCGCAGCGTGTGCTGAGCTACCTCACCGGAAAGACGTTCTGTCAAAGCCTGGAAAAGCAGTGGCACACCAATCCCGGCCTGAGCAGACAGCCAGACCCGAATCGGTTTGTTCTCTTCGTCTCGGTCAATACGCGGTTCGAAATCGTCCAGCATATCGATCTTGTTCATCACCAACAGGGTGGGAATTTCATGGGCGTCGATCTCTTCGAGCACCACGTTCACCGCGTCGATGTTTTCCTGCACGCGTACGTCCGCCGCATCAATGACGTGCAGCAGCAGGGTCGCCTGACGCGTCTCCTGCAACGTCGCTTTAAACGCCGCGACCAGATCGTGCGGCAGATGGCGGATAAACCCTACGGTATCCGCCAGCACCGTTTCACCGACGTCTGCGACGTCAATACGGCGCAGGGTTGGGTCCAGGGTCGCAAACAGCTGGTCTGCGGCATACACCTGGGCCTCGGTTATCTGGTTAAACAGGGTGGATTTACCGGCGTTGGTATAGCCCACCAGCGACACCGTTGGGATATCGGCTTTCGTTCGCGCCCGACGCCCCTGTTCGCGCTGTTTCTCTACACGTTCCAGACGTGAAAGGATCTGGGTTATACGCCCACGCAGCAAACGGCGGTCGGTTTCGAGCTGGGTTTCACCCGGGCCGCGCAAACCAATCCCGCCTTTTTGTCTTTCAAGGTGTGTCCAGCCACGCACCAGACGCGTCGCCAGATGGCGCAACTGCGCCAGCTCAACCTGCAACTTACCCTCGTGGGTACGCGCACGCTGAGCAAAAATATCTAAGATCAACCCCGTGCGATCGATTACACGGCATTCGCAGAGAGCTTCCAGGTTACGTTCCTGAGCCGGAGACAGCGCATGATCAAACAGCACAACGGATGCGCCGGTTGCTTTTACGGCATCCGCAATTTCAACTGCTTTACCTTCACCAACAAAGTACTTCGGGTGCGGCGCTTTACGGCTACCGGTAATCACCTGCATTGCTTCGACACCGGCGGAAGAGACCAGAGATTCAAACTCCTGGAGGTCTTCCATATCTTTGTCTTGCGAAAAATAGATGTGTACCAGCACCGCCTGCTCACCGGCGTCATAACGGTCAAACAAGCGTAAACCTCTCTAAAAAGATCAGCGGGGAACGCAGGATCCCTGGCTCCCCGTGTGGATAACAGCCCAAAACCTTATTCGGTTTCTTCGCTGTCCTGCGCTGGTGTTGAAGAACCCTGCGCGTTGCTGCCGTGATGGTAGTTACTGCCAGTGCCGCCGCCAGCGTTATTGCTGTGATGAGATACCGGACGGGACGGAACAACAGTAGAAATCGCGTGCTTATAGACCATCTGGCTGACCGTGTTTTTCAACAGGATCACGAACTGATCGAAAGACTCAATCTGACCTTGCAGCTTAATACCATTCACCAAATAAATAGAAACTGGAACACGCTCCCGACGCAATGCGTTCAGGAACGGATCTTGTAAAGATTGCCCCTTAGCCATTCTATCTTTTCCTTATATGCTTGTTTTGTACTTAGAACCTTGCGATTCTGAAAAATTGCGCACGATACGGCTTAATTGTACACATTCAGTCAGCGATATCACCAATAACCTCAATCACTTCGTTTAACGCCTGTTGTGGTTTTTCACTGTCTAACCAGTGAACCCCCTCCCAACCGCGTAACCAGGTGATCTGGCGCTTCGCTAACTGTCTCGTGGCGCAAACACCTCGATAAACCATTTCATCGTATGAAATCTCACCTTCAAGATACGACCACATCTGGCGGTATCCCACACAACGAATGGAAGGCATGTCCGTATGCAAATCTCCACGGGCAAAAAGCGCCCGCACTTCTGCTTCAAAATCTGAAGCCAACATCTGATGAAAACGCTGCTCAATTCGTTGATGGAGCAGTTCACGGCTCGCCGGGGCGATGGCGAACTGATGCACCTGATACGGCAGAGCGTCTCCTGACGTTTGCGTCAGTTCCGTTAAAGTTTTACCCGAAATGAAAAAAACTTCCAGTGCCCGGGAAAGCCTTTGCGGATCGTTTGGGTGGATCCGCGCTGCGGCAACCGGGTCAATCTCTTCCAGTTGCCTGTGCAAAACGTCCCACCCCTGCTCTGCCGCCTGCCGCTCAATCTTCGCTCTCACTTCCGGATCGGCCGATGGCAGAGGCGATAACCCCTCCAGCAGCGCCTTAAAGTAGAGCATCGTGCCGCCAACTAACAGCGGTATGCGTCCCGCGGCGGTAATCTCGGCCATCTCGGCTAAGGCGTCGCGGCGAAAATCTGCCGCGGAGTAAGCCTGTGCCGGGTCGAGAATATCCAGTAAACGGTGCGGTGCCGCACGCAGTTCGTCTGCGTTGGGCTTCGCCGTGCCGATGTCCATCCCTCGGTAGATGAGGGCTGAATCAACGCTAATCAACTCTACTGGCAAAACTTTACGTAACTCAATGGCTAACGCCGTTTTACCGGAGGCCGTTGGCCCCATTAAAAAAATCGCCTTTGGCAGGCTCGCCTTACTTACTTCAGTCATGTTTCAGGGCGGTCATCGCCGTTTGTAAATCAACAGGTTGTAACAAGCCACCTGGAGGCGCTTTCACCAGCTGTGGACAGAGGCGCTCCACCTCCGCCAGAACGGTAATCGCCTGCGCCATACTCCACGGTGCATGCTCGCTGGCCAGATGGCGGGCGATCCACTGCGCGGTATCGGCGGCATCAAACGTCGTTTGCTGCGCCAGGTAGCCTATCAGTTCAGGAATCAAGTTTTGTAAATTTTGTTGGCGTAAGGGTAAAGGCACTGCGCGAATTGTCACATGCTGCGCGTCCAGTACGATTTCAATCCCCATTTCGGCCAGTTGCGTCTGCACGCGCCGCAAAACCCCTGTTTCTTCAGGGGTTATTTTCAGGCGAACGGGGATCAACAGCGGCTGCGCGCAGGCGGCATTCACCCCCGGGGTTAACTGCGCCTGTTTGAGCCAGCGCTCCGCCACGGAAAGCGCCAGCAACAGCAGTTTACCTTCGCGTTCAAGCAACGCCATGTCGGGAGCAATAATGGTCAATACCCGACCAAAACTCTGGCTATGCCCATCCAGAGAGGGGGTTGAAACCGTGATGTGCTCTTTATGCTCCACCGCCGGCGTATCCAGCAGTTTGCGGTACAGCGCCCCCTGCTGTTTGTGGTAGCCCGGCTGAGCGTTGGGATAGTTGGCACCGGTTGGTCGCGGCGCGTTGCCCGCCGGGGATAAACGTGGAGCAGCCGGCTCGCGCGCGACCGCCGGTTCGGCAAAATGGTTACGCCCGGCCGCCACGCGGTTTTCCGGCAGTGGGCGCGGCGCGGGCTCTTCTTTTGCCAGCGGCAACTCTGGCTCTGCCTGCTGCTGCAATACAGCGGCAACGCCCTGGTAGATGAAATCATGCACCAGGCGCGACTGGTGGAAACGCACCTCGTGCTTCGCGGGGTGCACGTTAACGTCAACCTGATGCGGGTCGATCTCCAGATAAAGCACAAAGGCGGGCTGTTGATCGGCGCCGAGCTTATCTTCGCAGGCCTGTCGAATAGCGTGGTTAATCAGGCGGTCGCGCATCATGCGGCCGTTGACGTAGCAATACTGAATTTCTGCGAACGCGGCGCTGCTGGCGTTCGGATCGGCTACCCAGCCGCGCAGGGCCAGATCGCCATGCTGCCACTCAATGGCCAGCGCCTTTTCCAGAAACGGTGTGCCGCAGATGGCGCCCAACCGACGCTCCTTTTGTCCACCCTCCGCCACCGCGCGGTACTGGCGCATCACCTTACCGTTATGGCTGAGGTTGAGGGTGACATCAAAGCGCGCCAGCGCAATGCGGCGGATGATCTCATCGATATGTCCGAATTCGGTCTTCTCGGTTCGCATAAACTTGCGCCGGGCGGGGGTGTTATAGAAGAGATCCAGCACTTCAAGCGTGGTGCCTACCGGGTGCGCCGCAGGTTTAACCGTGACGTCCATATCGCGCCCTTCGGCGTAGGCCTGCCAGGCTTCCTGCTGGTCGGCCGTGCGGGAGGTCAACGTTAAGCGGGAAACGGAGCTGATACTGGCCAGCGCTTCGCCGCGAAAACCCAGGCTGATAATCGCTTCCAGATCGTCAAGTGAGGCAATTTTACTGGTGGCATGACGCGCCAGCGCCAGCGCCAGCTCGTCCTTTTTGATGCCACAGCCGTTATCACGAATGCGGATAAGCTTTGCACCCCCGCGTTCGATATCGATATCAATGCGGGTCGCCCCTGCATCGAGGCTGTTTTCCACCAGTTCCTTCACCACCGACGCAGGGCGTTCCACCACCTCACCGGCGGCGATTTGGTTCGCGAGCTGCGGCGGTAGAACCTGAATCGGCATGAACTCTCCTTAATTAGTCGCGGTCATCTCACCCGGCAGCGCGGCGCTTGCCGTCTGGGCGGCCCCGCCCTGCGGCGCAGACTGAAGCGGATGCGCGTCAAAGTATTTACGCAGACCGTTATAAATCGCTTCGGCAATTTGCTGCTGATAGCTGTCGCTTCCCAGTAAACGCTCTTCACCGTGGTTACTGATAAAGCCCGTCTCTACCAGAATCGACGGGATATCCGGTGAACGCAGGACACCGAGGCTTGCATGCTCAGGGCGACGCTTATGCAGCGATCCAATGCTTTGCAGCTGACTCAGTACGTTAGTGGCGACATCATACCCGACGCGCTGAGAATGACCGAACTGTAAATCCAGCACCGCCTGGCTGAGATACGGATCGGCCTGGCTGTTTGCCAGCACATCGCCTGCCCCGCCTAACAGTTCAGACTGCTTCTCGTGCTCTTCAAGCCAGTTCGCCATTTCACTGTTGGCGCGACGGTTCGACAGCACCCATACCGACGCGCCGGTGGCGTTACGGTTCGGCGCAGCATCCGCGTGAATCGACACCAGGAAGTTGGCGTTTTGCTTACGCGCCACATCCGAGCGTCCCATCACTGAAATAAAGTAATCTCCGTCGCGGGTCATGACCCCTTTAAACATCGGATCGTCATTCAGAAGCGCACGCAGCTTACGGGCAATGGCGATAGTGACGTTTTTCTCCCGCGTGCCGCCCGGACCAATCGCGCCAGGATCTTGCCCGCCGTGTCCGGCGTCAATGGCGATAATCACTTTGTCGCCACTGACCGGCGTACGCCGCGCGCTGACCGCCGGACGCGTCACCGTGTTGCTGCTGGTCACGGCGGTAAGTCGGTCATTTTGTGATTTAAACGGATTACGGGCTGGCTCAGACGGCCCTGGAGTATAAACCGGCGCTTCCACGCGTTTTGCTACAACAGGTGCAGGCGGTGGCGGCGGCGGAACATCAGCATTAATGGTAAAGACCACCGTATAATTGGCGCCGTTTTGCTGCTTAACCGCCTTCGTTTTGCCCTTTTCGGTGAGATCGACCACCAGACGCAGAGACTGCGCATCCTTCGGCGTTCCCGAACGGATGCTTTTCACCAGATTGTTGCCGCTGAACTGGAGCGGCAGCCCCTGGATCACCCCGGTCTGTTTAATATCGAGCGCCACGCTGCGGCTGTCGATTTGTGAGAAAGCATATTCAGGATCGCCCATAAAGCTGAACGTAATACGGGCCTGGCTATCGCCATTCGACACCTGAATATCCGAGAGGCTGGCCGCCCCGGCCTGCGCGCACAGCAGGACCGTGGCAGCCAGCACCCAACCTTTAACGCGATTAATCATCCCGTTATCCCTACGCTCAACCGGCTAAACGCGCCAGTAAGGAACAGCCTGATGAGGAAACCGCACTGATGCGCGCCTCACGCCCTTGTGCCTGGTAATCTAAGTGAATTTCGACATCCGGGTCAGGCAGCACACCCGCACCTTGTTGCGGCCACTCCACCAGGCAGATGGCGTCGTTGGCAAAGTAATCGCGGATCCCCATAAATTCCAGCTCCTCAGGATCCGCAAGACGATATAAATCAAAGTGGTACACCATGATATTTTCAAGCGTGTACGGTTCTACCAGCGTATAGGTCGGGCTTTTTACGTTCCCGTTATGGCCTAACGCCTGCAAAAAGCCACGGCTGAAGGTTGTTTTACCCGCGCCTAAATCACCATACAGATAAATGACGGTCGCCCCCTGACAGGCCTGCGCCACGCGCTTGCCGAGATCTAAAGTGGCTTGTTCATCAGGTAAAGGAATCGCTCGATTAGTCATTTTCTACGTCAATCACATCCGGGTTAACAACACGCCGCAGCGTGCAAAAAAGATCGGTGGCCAGCATTCCGCGCGTTCCGTAACGAGCAGCCAGCCTGTCAGCCGCCGCACCGTGGGCCACGCAGCCCGCACAGGCTGCATCATAAAGGGGAAGTTTCTGTCCGAGCAATGCGCCAATGATGCCAGAGAGCACATCGCCCATGCCGCCGCTCGCCATGCCTGCATTACCGGCATCAACGATGCCCATCGCATCATCGCTGGCGATAACGGTCCCCGCCCCTTTCAAAACGGCAACACCTCCGTAACGTTTTACCAGACGTTGGGCTGAAAGTAAGCGATCGCTTTCAATTTCTGCCACGCTACAGTTAAGCAGCCGTGCGGCTTCGCCGGGGTGCGGCGTCAGAATGCGATTGTGACGCTTATCCGGGTTTATTGCCAGAAGGTTAAGCGCGTCGGCATCCCAGAGCATCGGTTTACGAAAATTCTCGGCCTTTTGCAGGGCCTGTTTGCCCCACTCCTGCTGACCCAGGCCCGGACCAATGACCACCACGTCCGCCCACTCAAGACCCTCTTCAATCGCCTGCGGGGTAAGCTCGTGGACCATCAGCTCCGGCCGCGCGGTAATAATGGGCGGAATGTTTTCGCTGCGGGTCAGCACGCGTATTAATCCGGCGCCGCTGCGCAACGCGGCCTCTCCGGTCATACGAATCGCACCTGCCGTACCGCGATCGCCGCCGATAATCAGCAGTCGGCCATGGTCGCCCTTATGGGAGGTGGGACGGCGCGGCGGCAGCCACTGTGCAAGCAGGGAGTCATCAAAGCGGGTGATGTGGGTATCCTGTCCGGCCAGCCAGTTTTCCAGCCCCAGGGCGTTGTGGTGTAACGTGCCCACGACATCCCGCGCTTTACCGGTAAGCAAACCCGGCTTCAGGGCGATAAAGGTCACGGTGTGCGCCGCCTCAATCGACACGCCCGGCGTCGCGCCGGTTTGCGCCATCAGGCCGGAGGGAATATCCAGCGCTACCACCGGGGCGGGGTGCGCATTAGCGCGCGTAATCAGCGCGGCGACGTCATCGCGAGGCGCGCGCATCAGTCCCGTCCCCAGCAGCCCATCAACAATCACGTCGACATCCTCGGGCCAGACAATATCAGGCGCATGAATAATGCCCCCCGCATTCAGCCAGGCCTCTCTCGCCATGCCCGCTTCTTCCGGTAACGGCTTGTCGCTCTCCAGCGCCAGCAGGGTGACGCGCAGCCCCGCCGCAACCGCAAGACGAGCCACCACATAGCCATCGCCACCGTTATTGCCGTGTCCGCACAGGATCAGATAGTGCGAGGCATCCGGATAAGCCGTGCGCGCCACGTTAAACGCCGCCTCGCCCGCGCGCTGCATCAGTTCGTAAAGGGTAATGCCCAGGCTAT
The DNA here is from genome assembly GCF_048283985.1 of Enterobacter cloacae complex sp. 6730903. NCBI lineage: Bacteria > Pseudomonadati > Pseudomonadota > Gammaproteobacteria > Enterobacterales > Enterobacteriaceae > Enterobacter > Enterobacter cloacae complex sp. 6730903. The sequence continues at coordinate 42,270 of NZ_JBLVXX010000019.1, forward strand.
CTGCGGCCTCTTTCTCGGCCCGACGGAGGTCATCCGCATGCCAGATGGAATGTGGTATACTTGCGGGGTTTTTCTTCACAGTATGGTCCATCATGTCACAGCCCCTCGATCTCAATGAATTAGCGCAAAAAATAAAACAGTGGGGTGCTGAACTGGGCTTCCAGAAGGTCGGTATTACTGATACCGACCTCTCTGCCAGCGAGCCTAAGCTCCAGGCATGGCTGGATAAACAATACCACGGCGAGATGGAGTGGATGGCGCGTCACGGTATGATGCGTGCCCGCCCCCACGAGCTGTTGCCGGGTACGCTGCGCGTTATTAGCGTACGCATGAACTATCTGCCTGCTAACGCGGCCTTTGCGCGCACGCTAAAAAATCCTTCGCTGGGTTACGTCAGCCGATACGCGCTGGGGCGTGATTACCATAAACTTCTGCGCAACCGTCTAAAAAAGCTCGGGGAAACCATTCAGCAGCACTGTGTTTCGCTGAATTTTAGACCCTTTGTCGATTCTGCGCCTATTCTTGAGCGCCCGATCGCCGAAAAAGCCGGGCTCGGCTGGACAGGTAAGCACTCACTTATCTTAAGCCGCGACGCGGGCTCATTCTTTTTCCTGGGTGAACTGCTGATTGATTTACCCCTGCCGGTAGACGGTCCGGTGGAAGAAGGCTGTGGTCGCTGTGTGGCCTGTATGACCATCTGCCCGACGGGCGCTATTGTCGAACCGTATACCGTTGATGCGCGCCGCTGTATCTCTTATCTCACTATCGAGCTGGAAGGCGCCATTCCAGAGGAGTTTCGTCCGCTTATCGGCAACCGCATCTACGGCTGTGATGACTGCCAGCTGATTTGTCCGTGGAACCGTTATTCACAGTTGACGGATGAAGAAGACTTCAGTTCGCGCAAGGCGTTACATGCCCCGCAGTTGATCGAACTGTTCGCCTGGAGCGAAGCCTGGTTCCTGAAGGTGACGGAAGGTTCCGCCATACGTCGTATCGGCCACCTGCGCTGGCTGCGTAATGTGGCCGTTGCGCTGGGGAATGCCCCGTGGGATGAAGCAAATCTTCAGGCGCTCGAAAGCCGTCGAGGTGAGCACCCACTTCTTGATGAGCACATAGAATGGGCGATTGCGCAGCAAATTGAGAAGCGAAATGCCGGCGTGGTTGAAGTGCAGTTACCGAAGAAACAGCGCCTAGTCAGGGTGATTGAAAAAGGGCTGCCGCGGGATGTGTGATATATTCACAGGCTGTGAATAAAAATAAGAATTCAGGCGCCATCAGCTCTGGCAAACAGGTCAAGTGATCTCAATAACATTTTGAAATCAAATTTTCTTTATAAATTACAGTGAATTACGCAGATATTATTCACCCTGCTAACATTTCGTACAGACTGGTTTTATCACGGTTTCTGTGGATAACTCTGTTCACAAGAGTATTTCAGACATAATAGAAAACGTCCCCAACGAAGCACTTCGCTGTGGATAATCTGGAGATGAAGAAGAATTTGGAGCGGGAAACGAGACTCGAACTCGCGACCCCGACCTTGGCAAGGTCGTGCTCTACCAACTGAGCTATTCCCGCTTGGGTGTTCTGGTGCTATGCGTATCTTGCGATACTTTCAAATTTTGGAGCGGGAAACGAGACTCGAACTCGCGACCCCGACCTTGGCAAGGTCGTGCTCTACCAACTGAGCTATTCCCGCTTGGGTGTTCTGGTGCTGGCGTATCTTGCGATACTTTTCAAATTTTGGAGCGGGAAACGAGACTCGAACTCGCGACCCCGACCTTGGCAAGGTCGTGCTCTACCAACTGAGCTATTCCCGCAAATCTGTACTGCTTTTGTTGCTGTCGTAACGTGTAATTCTCTGTCGTTACGGGAGGCGCATTATACGAGAAATCCGTTTAGCTGCAACCCCCCTCAAAGCGATTTTTTTGAAATTCAGTTCAAGTGCTTATTTAATCGGCAAGCTGAACAATTTAGCGACAAAAACCCGGCCACGCAAGGCGCCGGATCGCAAAATCAGAGCTTAATAAAGTTTTCGCGATAGTACGCCAGCTCCGCAACAGACTCACGGATGTCGTCCATCGCCTGGTGCGTCCCCTGCTTTGTAAAGCCGTCGAGAATTTCCGGTTTCCAGCGGCGGGCCAGCTCTTTCAGGGTGCTCACATCCAGATAGCGGTAGTGGAAGTAGGACTCCAGCTCCGGCATGTACTTAAACAGGAAACGACGATCCTGACCAATGCTGTTGCCACAGATAGGCGATTTTCCTGCCGGCACCCACTGCTTCAGAAATTCAAGCGTCGCCAGCTCCGCTTCGCGGTCGCCCAGGGAGCTGGCCTTCACGCGTTCTACCAGCCCGCTGCCGGTATGAGTACGCACGTTCCACTCATCCATCAGCGCAAGCTGGTCATCGGACTGGTGCACGGCAATCGTTGGGCCTTCCGCCAGAATATTGAGATTGGCATCGGTGACCAGTGTGGCGATCTCAATAATGCGATCGCGCTCGGGATCCAGGCCGGTCATCTCCAGATCGATCCAAATCAGGTTGTTTTCGTCCGCGCTCATGTTATTTTCCACCCTTCTCGCATAACCGGCAGTAGCAGGTTAACTAGTATTAATTAGAGTGTATCATAGAGGTTTTGCCCGCTACGGGCGACCAGGAGCCAGCGCGATTGAGTAAAAATAAACTCTCCAAAGGGCAGCAGCGCCGCGTGAATGCAAATCACCAGCGCCGTCTTAAAACCACTACGGAGAAGCCCGATTACGATGACAACCTGTTTGGCGAAGCGACAGAAGGCGTTGTGATTAGCCGCTTCGGCATGCACGCCGATGTCGAATCCGCCGACGGGGATATCCACCGTTGCAATATCCGTCGCACCATCCGTTCCCTGGTGACCGGTGACCGCGTGGTCTGGCGTCCAGGCAAAGAGGCGGCGGAAGGGGTAACGGTTAAAGGTATCGTTGAAGCCGTGCATGAACGCACGTCGGTTCTGACCCGTCCGGATTTCTACGACGGCGTGAAGCCTATTGCCGCCAACATCAACCAGATAGTGATCGTTTCAGCGATTTTGCCTGAGCTTTCGCTCAATATTATTGACCGTTATCTGGTGGCCTGCGAAACGCTACAGGTTGAGCCGCTCATCGTGCTGAATAAAATCGATCTGCTGGATGACGAGGCCATGGCCTTTGTAAATGAGCAGATGGATATTTACCGCAACATTGGCTATCGCGTGTTGATGGTTTCCAGCCGCACCAAAGATGGCCTGAAGCCGTTAGAAGATGCGCTGACCGACCGCATCAGCATCTTTGCGGGGCAGTCCGGCGTAGGTAAATCGAGCCTGCTTAACAACCTGCTCGGCCTTCAGCAGGAGATCCTGACCAACGATGTGTCTGACGTCTCGGGCCTGGGCCAGCACACCACCACTGCCTCACGTCTCTATCACTTCCCGCACGGTGGCGATGTGATTGACTCCCCGGGCGTGCGTGAGTTTGGTCTCTGGCACCTCGAGCCGGAACAAATCTTTAACGGATTTGTCGAATTCCATGACTATTTAGGCGCTTGCAAATACCGCGACTGTAAACATGACAACGATCCGGGCTGCGCTATCCGCGAAGCGGTAGAGAACGGAGAAATTGCGGAAACCCGTTTCGAAAATTACCACCGTATTCTCGAAAGCATGGACCAGGTAAAAACGCGTAAAAACTTTTCTGATTCTGATAACTGACAACTAAGCTAAGCGTCGCTAAAATCGTCCCCTTTTTTCAGGTTCCGGCAGCGTAATGCCGGATCAGGAACGACAAAACAATGGCCTGGAGGCTACCTTGTTAAACTCATTTAAACTTTCGCTTCAATACATTCTGCCGAAACTGTGGCTCACTCGCCTGGCGGGCTGGGGCGCGAGCAAACGAGCGGGCTGGCTGACCAAACTGGTCATCGACCTGTTCGTGAAATACTACAAGGTCGACATGAAAGAAGCGCAGAAGCCGGATACGGCAAGCTACCGCACCTTCAACGAATTTTTTGTGCGTCCGCTGCGCGACGAAGTGCGCCCGCTGAATACCGACCCGAACGTGCTGGTGATGCCAGCGGACGGCGTGATCAGCCAGCTGGGTAAAATTGAAGACGACAAAATTTTGCAGGCGAAAGGCCATAACTACAGCCTGGAAGCGCTGCTGGCCGGTAACTACATAATGGCCGATCTGTTCCGCAACGGGACTTTCGCGACCACCTATCTCTCCCCGCGCGACTACCACCGCGTGCATATGCCGTGTAATGGTATTCTGCGCGAGATGATCTACGTGCCGGGGGATCTGTTCTCTGTAAACCACCTGACGGCGCAAAACGTTCCTAACCTGTTTGCCCGTAACGAGCGCGTCATCTGCCTGTTTGATACTGAGTTTGGCCCAATGGCGCAGATTCTGGTGGGTGCTACCATTGTAGGCAGCATCGAAACCGTCTGGGCGGGCACCATTACGCCGCCGCGCGAAGGCGTGATCAAGCGCTGGACCTGGCCTGCCGGCGAAGAAGAAGGTTCTGTGGCCCTGCTGAAAGGTCAGGAAATGGGCCGCTTCAAGCTGGGCTCAACGGTCATCAACCTGTTCGCACCGGGCAAAGTTAACCTGGTCGACGAGCTGGAAAGCCTGTCCGTGACCAAACTCGGCCAGCCTCTGGCAGTATCGACGGAGGTCTTTGTGACGCCAGAGGTTGCGCCTGCCCCGTTGCCGGAAGAAGAGATCAAAGCCGAGCACGACGCCAGCCCGCTGGTTGACGACAAAAAAGACGAAGGCTAACAACAGAAGGATCGCTGACGTGCGCCCGATTATCGTATTACTGATGGCCTGGTGCCTCAGCATGGGGGCGTACGCAGCGACGGCCCCCGACGCCAAACAGATAACCCAGGAGCTGGAGCAGGCAAAAGCGGCGAAACCCGCTCAGCCGGAGACCGTTGAGTCGCTCCAGTCTGCACTGAACGCGCTTGAGGAACGAAAGGGTTCCCTTGAGCGCGCGCAACAGTACCAGCAGGTTATCGACAACTTCCCCAAACTCTCTCAGACCCTGCGCTCGCAGCTAAACAACCTGCGCGATGAACCACGCCAGGTCCCCGCGGGGATGACGTCCGAGGCGCTGAATCAGGAGATCCTGCAAGTCAGCAGCCAACTGCTGGAAAAAAGCCGTCTGGCGCAGCAGGAGCAGGAACGGGCGCGTGAAATTGCCGATTCCCTCAGCCAGCTTCCACAGCAGCAAACCGATGCCCGCCGTCAGTTAAATGAGGTGGAACGTCGCATCGGGACGCAGACAGGCAGCACACCGCAGAATCAGGCACAAAATCTTGGGTTGCAGGCGGAATCCGCCAGACTAAAAGCGCTGGTTGATGAACTGGAGCTGGCGCAGCTTTCCGCTAACAACCGCCAGGAGCTGTCGCGGATGCGTTCCGAGCTGGCGCAGAAGCAGAGCCAGCAGCTGGATGCATATCTCCAGGCGCTGAGAAATCAACTCAACAGCCAGCGTCAGCGTGAAGCTGAACGTGCGCTGGAAAGCACCGAGTTACTGGCCGAAAACAGTGCTAACCTGCCCGACAGCATCGTCGCCCAGTTTAAGGTTAACCGCGAGCTTTCTGCCGCGCTGAATCAGCAGGCGCAGCGCATGGATTTGGTGGCCTCGCAGCAGCGTCAGGCCACCAATCAAACCCTCCAGGTTCGTCAGGCGCTCAACACTCTGCGTGAACAGTCCCAGTGGCTTGGCTCGTCTAACCTGTTGGGCGAAGCGTTACGCGCGCAGGTGGCTCGTCTGCCAGAGATGCCAAAACCGCAGCAGCTTGATACGGAGATGGCGCAGCTACGCGTTCAGCGTCTTCATTATGAAGATCTCCTCAACAAGCAGCCGCAAATCCGCCAGATCCGTCAGGCTGACGGACAGCCGCTCACCGGCGAGCAAAGTCGTATTCTGGAAGCGCAGCTGCGCACCCAACGCGAACTGCTCAATTCCCTGTTGCAGGGAGGCGATACGCTGATCCTTGAGCTGACCAAGCTGAAAGTCTCGAATAGCCAGCTGGAGGATGCGCTGAAAGAGGTCAACGAAGCCACGCACCGTTACCTTTTCTGGACGTCCGACGTACGGCCGATGACCTTCGCCTGGCCGATTGAGATTGTGCAGGATCTGCGCCGCCTCATTTCATTGGACACCTTCAGCCAGCTGGGCCTCGCCAGCGTAATGATGATAACCAGCAAGGAGACCATCTTCCCGCTGCTGGGGGCGCTGATTCTGGTGGGCTTCAGTATTTATTCCCGTCGTCACTTTACCCGTTTCCTTGAGCGCTCCAGCGCCCGAGTGGGAAAAGTAACCCAGGATCACTTCTGGCTGACGTTGCGTACGGTGTTCTGGTCAATTCTGGTCGCGTCTCCACTGCCGGTGCTGTGGATGACGCTCGGATACGGCCTGCGTGAAGCCTGGCCCTACCCGCTTGCCGTCGCGATTGGCGATGGCGTGACCGCCACCGTTCCGCTGCTGTGGGTGGTGATGATTTGCGCCACGTTTGCGCGGCCAAATGGTCTGTTCATCGCTCACTTTGGCTGGCCGCGTAATCGCGTTGCGCGGGCGATGCGTTACTACCTGATGAGTATCGGGCTGATTGTGCCGCTGATTATGGCGTTGATCATGTTCGATAATCTCAATGACCGGGAGTTCTCCGGCTCGCTGGGACGGCTGTGCTTTATGCTGATCTGCGGGGCGTTAGCGGTAGTGACGCTCAGCCTGAAACGCGCCGGGATCCCGCTCTATCTCGACAAGACCGGCAGTGGCGATAACATGTTTAACCGTCTGCTGTGGAACCTGCTGCTCAGCGCGCCGCTGGCGGCGATGCTGGCGGCAGCGGTCGGTTATCTCGCCACGTCGCAGGCGCTGCTCGCCCGACTGGAAACGTCGGTGGCTATCTGGTTCCTGCTGCTGGTGGTCTACCATGTTATTCGCCGCGGCATGCTGATCCAGCGTCGTCGTCTGGCGTTTGACCGTGCCAAACACCGTCGCGCAGAAATTCTGGCCCAGCGCGCGCGGGGTGAAGAAGAGCCGAACCACGTCAACAGCACCGAAGGGACCACAGACGCCGATGACGTCGAACTGGATCTGGATGCGATCAGTACCCAGTCCCTGCGGCTGGTACGCTCAATTCTGATGCTGGTTGCCCTGCTGTCGGTGATCTTCCTGTGGTCGGAAATCCACTCCGCGTTTGGCTTCCTGGAGAACATCTCTTTATGGGATGTGACGTCCACGGTGCAGGGGGTCGAAAGTCTGGAGCCCATCACCTTAGGGGCCGTGCTGATTGCGATTCTGGTGCTGATCATCACCACGCAGCTGATCCGTAACTTCCCTGCCCTGCTGGAGCTGGCGCTGTTGCAGCATCTGGATTTAACCCCCGGCACAGGCTATGCGATCACCACCATCACCAAGTATTTAATCATGCTGTTTGGTGGGCTGGTTGGCTTCTCGATGATTGGTATCGAATGGTCAAAACTGCAATGGCTGGTTGCCGCCCTGACCGTAGGCCTGGGTTTTGGTTTACAGGAGATTTTTGCCAACTTCGTCTCTGGTCTGATCATTCTGTTTGAAAAGCCGATTCGAATTGGCGATACGGTGACCATCCGCGATCTCACCGGCAGCGTCACCAGGATCAACACCCGCGCCACCACCATCAGCGACTGGGACCGTAAAGAGATCATCGTCCCGAACAAGGCGTTTATCACCGAGCAGTTTATCAACTGGTCGCTGTCCGACTCCGTCACGCGTGTGGTGCTGACCGTACCCGCTCCGTCGGATGCCAACAGCGAAGAGGTGACGCAGATCCTCTATACGGCTGCTGAACGCTGTTCGCTGGTAATCGACAACCCGCCGCCGGAAGTGTTCCTGGTTGATTTGCAGCAGGGGATCCAGATTTTCGAGCTGCGTATCTACGCCGCCGAGATGGGACACCGTATGCCGCTGCGCCATGAGATCCACCAGTTGATTCTGGCTGGCTTCCGCGAGCACGGAATTGATATGCCGTTCCCACCGTTCCAGATGCGTCTGGAAACGCTGGACGGACGTAAGACGGGAAGAACGTTGACGTCAGCGGCGCGTACGCGCCCGGCGGGAAGTTTGTAATCCTTTCCCCCTCCCCGTCGGGAGGGGGTCAATCCTTTACGCCACTTCTGCTACACAGGCCGTCGAGCGACGACGGTAATGCTCATAAATCCCCATTGCCAGCAGCGAGAAGAAGATCGGTCCGCCAACCATCCACAGCGTGCTGTTCCAGTCATTTGCCTCAACCACGGGCTGAATGACGGTAAAGATGTTGGCGAACGCGACGACCAGCACCACAACAGTGGTCGCCAGCAGCGTCGCCGCGCGGGTTTTGAAGATCACAAACGGCCGCTCCAGATCCCGCTTCGCCTTAAAGAACGGGAACGCCAGGGTCAGGAACAGATACGGAAGCGTCATCGATACGTTCGCCATCAGGGTCAGCTTGTTATAGAACGCCGACGCGGTATCACCGCCGAAGGACACCAGCAGAATGAACACGCACACCAGCAGGCACTGCATCCACATCGCGTTGGCAGGCATACCGGCAGCGTTCAGCTGCGTCATACGTGCGGGCCACAGCGCCTTTGGCGTCCCCTGAATAATCGCTTTCAGCGGCGAGTAGATCAGCGTGAAGAATGCGCCAGTATAGGCGAGGAACATCGACAAGCCAGTAATCCGCGCAAACCAGATCCCCAGGGTGGCCGACGTTTCCGGCGCGAGATCCATGGCGTTGCCCAGCGTCACCCCCAGGCTTTTCATCAGCACGTAGGTAATATTGCCGAGGTTGGTGGTGTTATTACTTAACATCTGCTGCCAGTTAGTGCTGACGCCCCAGAGGAAAATCGCCAGTGAGTAGCCAATGGAAATGACGATGGCGGCAAAGATAATACCTTTGGCGAAGTTCTTTTCCGGATTTTCGGTTTTGTCGACCAGCCCGCCCACGGCTTCAATTCCACCGTAAGCAAAGATGGCAAACACCACAAAGGAGAGCATGGCCAGCCCGGACTGGTAACCCGGATTAGGCGATGAAACGAAGTTGACTTCCTGTGCGAAATGCCCGCCGTTCAGGCACAGAATAGCGATGCTGACCAGCAGCAGCACCAGGTTCAGGCACATCACGGAAATACCGCCAACGGCAGTGATACGGGCAATTTTGTTGATGCCTTTCGAGGCCACCAGGGTGACCACCACCATCCAGCACACTGCCAGAATACCGACCACCTGCGTGGAGCTCAGCCCCGCCAGAGACCAGACCTGCGTTTTATCCGCACCGAAGAGAAACGTTGAGAACGGCACCCAAACCTTGGCCGCCGTGCTGACCATCCAGACGACGTAGGATGAAAACCACATGAACGTACCGATAAACGCGTAACGCGGACCGACGCTGTTGTTCATCCACGAATAGATGCCGCCCTCTTCTTTCCTGTACGCCGAGCCCATCTCCGCCATCATCAGCGCAAACGGGATAAAGAAGAACAGAGCGGAAACGATATAAAACGGCGTCGCGCTGTAGCCCATCAGATAAAACGCGGACGGGCTATTGGCAAAGCCAAAGACTGACGTAAAAATCATCAGAATGAGCCCGGTAAGGGTCATTTTTTTGAGTGAGTGAGACATATAACCATCCGAAACGGAATTAAACTGCGCGGATGGTAGCAGATGACCAGACAAACAATGTGGCTATCCGAGTCAAATTAAGAAAAAGACCCGTATAGAGAGAAATGAGCAGTTTTTAATGTGGCAGAGTTAAATGACCGAGTAGGCCGGGTAAGCGCAGCGCCACCCGGCATTTTTTCAGGCGCGATCGACCGTAAAGGCAATCACATCGCCCAGGTGCTCGGCACCCAGCGCCAGCATGACCAGGCGATCCACACCCAGCGCCACGCCGGAGCAGTCCGGCAGACCGGCTTTAAGCGCTTCCAGCAGATGAGTATCAATCGGCTGCTGCGGCAGACCGCGCGCGTTGCGCTTGCGGTTATCCTGCTCGAAACGCTGCTGCTGTTCGCGCGCGTCGGTCAGCTCGTGGAAACCGTTCGCCAGCTCGATGCCTTTGAAATACACCTCAAAACGCTCCGCCACGCGGTGATCTTCGGTGCTGATCTGCGCCAGTGAGGCCTGGCTGGCCGGGAAGTGATAGACAAACGTCGGACGATCTTTGCCAATCTGCGGTTCAACACCAAAGGTGAACAGCAGTTGCAGCAGCGTGTCGCGATCCTCTTCGGTATCCGCCACGTTGCTCAGATCCAGTTTTGCCGCCACTTCACGCAGCTGTGTTTTATCAGCCGACAGCGGATCGATTTCCAGATGGCGCTGGAAGGCCTGCTGATAGGAGAGCGTTTCAGCTTCCGCGCAATCCAGCACCTGTTGCAGCAGATCGTCAACTTCGTTCATCAGACGATACATGTCGTAGTGCGGGCGGTACCACTCCAGCATGGTGAATTCCGGATTATGGTGTCGGCCCATCTCTTCATTACGGAAGCTACGGCACAGCTGATAGACCGGACCACACCCGGCCGCCAGCAGACGCTTCATATGGTATTCCGGGCTGGTCATCAGATACAGATTCATGCCCTGAGAGTGGCCTGGGCCAACAAAACGGGTTTCAAACGGGACCAGATGAATATCCGTGACCGTCGCCTGACTCATGCACGGCGTTTCCACCTCCAGGACGCCGCGATCCGCAAAGAAGCGGCGGATCTCCGCCATAATTGCTGCGCGCTTTAGCAGGTTTGGAATGGATGCGCTCGGCTGCCAGGTGGCCGTTTCGCTCATGAGTTATTTCTCCGTTTTCAGACAAGGGCACGAAGTCTACTCGTAAGCCGGGGCAGAGACAAATTTTGCACAGTAAAAGTCCTTTTTCATTGCACAGAGAAATACTGTGACGCCATTCATTAATCACGATGATAAATCACCGCACAGAACAGCAAAAAAATCGAACACGTCAAATTTCCCTCACTTCTACGCGGTTATACTGTTTTACCCATAAAGGAGCAGTGGAATCGCTTCCGCAATCGCCCGTTCGGGCAGGTGAACGTCCTTTAGTTCATCCCGTTGCGGGAAAACAAAAATCTGGAGGAATGTCGTGCAAACTTTTCAAGCCGATCTTGCCGTAATAGGCGCTGGCGGGGCTGGATTACGCGCTGCAATTGCTGCGGCACAAGCCAATCCGAACGCTAAAATCGCATTGATTTCAAAAGTCTATCCGATGCGCAGCCACACGGTAGCCGCAGAAGGAGGATCCGCCGCCGTCGCGCAGGATCATGACAGCTTCGAATACCATTTCCACGACACGGTTGCAGGGGGCGACTGGCTTTGCGAACAGGATGTCGTTGATTACTTCGTGCACCATTGCCCAACGGAAATGACCCAGCTGGAACAGTGGGGATGCCCGTGGAGCCGCCGTCCGGACGGGAGCGTCAACGTCCGCCGCTTCGGTGGCATGAAGATCGAACGCACCTGGTTTGCCGCCGATAAGACCGGCTTCCACATGCTGCACACCCTGTTCCAGACCTCCCTCCAGTTCCCACAAATCCAGCGCTTTGACGAACATTTCGTTCTCGACATTCTGGTCGACGACGGTCATGCGCGCGGACTGGTGGCGATGAACATGATGGAAGGCACGCTTGTCCAGATCCGCGCGAATGCGGTGGTGATGGCAACGGGCGGTGCGGGTCGCGTATACCGCTACAACACCAACGGCGGCATCGTCACCGGTGACGGTATGGGCATGGCGCTCAGCCACGGCGTCCCGCTGCGTGATATGGAGTTCGTCCAGTATCACCCAACCGGCCTGCCAGGCTCCGGCATACTGATGACGGAAGGCTGCCGCGGTGAAGGCGGTATTCTGGTCAACAAAAACGGCTATCGCTATTTGCAGGATTACGGCATGGGTCCGGAAACCCCGCTTGGCGAGCCGAAAAACAAATACATGGAACTCGGCCCACGCGACAAAGTTTCTCAGGCTTTCTGGCACGAGTGGCGCAAAGGCAACACCATCTCAACGCCGCGCGGCGACGTGGTGCATCTCGACCTGCGTCATCTCGGCGAGAAGAAACTGCTGGAGCGTCTACCGTTTATCTGCGAGCTGGCGAAAGCCTATGTGGGCGTCGATCCGGTGAAAGAGCCGATCCCGGTGCGTCCAACCGCGCACTACACCATGGGCGGTATCGAAACCGACCAGCAGTGCGAAACCCGCATCAAAGGGCTGTTTGCGGTGGGCGAGTGTTCCTCCGTCGGTCTGCACGGCGCAAACCGACTGGGCTCGAACTCGCTGGCTGAGCTGGTGGTCTTTGGTCGCATGGCGGGCGAACGTGCGATGGAGCGTGCCGCAACGGCAGGTGAAGCTAACAGCGCGGCGCTGGATGCGCAGGTTGCAGACGTCGAAAAACGCCTGAAAGACCTGGTGAACCAGGAAGGTAACGAAAACTGGTCGAAGATCCGCGACGAAATGGGGCTGTCGATGGAAGAAGGCTGCGGGATCTACCGTACGCCAGAGCTGATGCAGAAAACCGTCGACAAGCTGGCGGAACTCCAGGAACGCTTCAAGCGCGTGCGTGTCACCGACACCTCCAGCGTCTTCAATACCGATCTGCTTTATACCATTGAACTGGGCCACGGCCTGAACGTCGCAGAGTGTATGGCCCATTCCGCCCTGGCGCGTAAAGAGTCCCGCGGCGCGCACCAGCGCCTGGATGAGGGCTGCACCGAACGTGACGACGTCAATTTCCTTAAACACACTCTCGCCTGGCGCGATGCGGATGGCACTACGCGACTGGACTACAGCGACGTGAAAATCACCACGCTGCCACCGGCGAAACGCGTGTACGGTGCAGAAGCAGAAGCCGCCGATAAGAAGGAGAAGGCGAATGGCTGAGATGCAAAAACTGAAAATTGAAGTGGTGCGCTACAATCCGGAAGTGGACGCCGCGCCGCACAGCGCTTTCTATGAAGTCCCTTACGACGAGCAAACGTCCCTGCTGGATGCGCTCGGCTATATCAAAGATAACCTGGCCCCAGACCTGAGCTACCGCTGGTCCTGCCGCATGGCAATTTGCGGCTCCTGCGGCATGATGGTCAACAAGGTGCCAAAGCTGGCGTGTAAAACCTTCCTGCGTGATTACACCAAAGGTATCAAGGTTGAAGCGCTGGGCAACTTCCCGATTGAGCGCGATCTGGTGGTCGACATGACCCACTTTATCGAAAGCCTCGAAGCGATTAAGCCGTACATCATCGGCAACCCGCGCACGCCGGATCAGGGGCCAAACACCCAGACGCCCGCGCAGATGGCGAAATACCATCAGTTCTCCGGCTGCATCAACTGCGGCCTGTGCTATGCCGCCTGTCCACAGTTTGGCCTGAACCCTGAGTTTATCGGCCCGGCCGCCATTACCCTGGCGCACCGCTATAACGAAGACAGCCGCGACCACGGCAAAAAAGAACGTATGGCCCAGCTGAACAGCCAGAACGGGGTCTGGACCTGCACGTTTGTCGGTTACTGCTCCGAAGTCTGTCCGAAGCATGTCGACCCGGCTGCCGCCATTCAGCAGGGTAAGGTGGAAAGCTCGAAAGACTTTCTTATCGCTACCCTGAAACCACGCTAAGGAGTGCATGATGACGACTAAACGCAAAGCCTACGTGCGACCAATGCCGTCCACCTGGTGGAAAAAACTGCCGTTTTATCGCTTCTATATGCTGCGTGAAGGCACGGCTGTTCCCGCGGTCTGGTTCAGCCTCGAACTGCTGTACGGGGTTTATGCCCTCAAGCACGGCCCGGAAGCCTGGTCCAGTTTTGTGGGCTTCCTGCAAAACCCAATCATCGTTGTGCTGAACCTGATTGTGCTCGCCGCCGCGCTGCTTCATACCAAAACCTGGTTTGAACTGGCGCCAAAAGCAGCGAACATCATTGTAAAAGGCGAAAAAATGGGGCCAGAGCCGGTCATTAAAGGGCTCTGGGCAGTGACGGCAGTTGTCTCTGTGGTCATTCTGTTTGTCGCACTGTTCTGGTAAGGAGACTACTGTGATCAATCCAAATCCAAAACGTTCAGACGAGCCGGTCTTCTGGGGGCTGTTTGGCGCAGGCGGCATGTGGAGCGCCATTATTGCCCCGGTCATTATCCTGCTGGTCGGGATCATGCTGCCGCTGGGGTTGTTCCCGGGCGATGCGCTGAGCTATGAGCGCGTACTAGCCTTTGCGAGCAGCTTTATTGGCCGCGTGTTCATCTTCCTGATGATCGTCCTGCCGCTGTGGTGTGGTCTGCATCGTATCCATCATGCGATGCACGATCTGAAAATCCATGTGCCAAGCGGTAAATGGGTCTTCTACGGTCTGGCGACCATTCTGACGGTCGTCACGTTGATTGCCGTGGTCACCATCTGACTGAACAGGCCCGCCATCCGGCGGGCTTTTTACTTTTTCATCTTCTCCACCAGCCACCGGGAAAATTCGCGCATGGCTGGCGTTTTTGCCCGGGACTGCAATCGGGTCAGCCAGTAGCTGCCGAGCTCAACCTGCGTCGCAAAGGGCTGCACAATGCGCTCGCTGGCTAACAGATGGGTAAACATATCGACAGGCGCAATAGCAATGCCCACTCCTGCCTGAGCGGCCTCCAGCATGGTCACGGACGAATCAAATACCATCACGCGGTGCGTTGGTGAAGGGGGATGCTCGCCGGCCGCCTGCATCCACGCGGTCCACTCGTCGCGTCGGTAGGAGCGCAGCAGCGTAAACCTGAGGATGTCGGCCGGACTGTGCAGACTGGCGGCGATATCAGGCGTACACAGCGGCGCGAGCGGCGCATGACAAAGAAATTCAGCCTCGGTGCCGTGCCACGCCCCACCACCGTAGCGGATCGTATAGTCAAGCCCTTCGGCAGCCGGATCAACGCGGTTGTTATGGGTGGAAAGCTGAAGATCGATGTGTGGATAGCCACGGCGAAAATCCTCCAGCTGCGAGAATAAAACCCCGGTGGCAAACGTACCCACCACGCCGATTTTCAGCTTCTCCTGCGCACGATGGTTAGCGAAGCGATCCAGCATTCCGGCTATACGATCGAACGAATCATTCAGCACCGGCAGTAAATTTTCGCCCTCGGTAGTCAACATCAGCCCGCGCGACACGCGAACGAACAGCTGACAGTTAAGGTGCTGCTCCAGCGTTTTCACATGCTGGCTAATCGCCGAGTGCGTCACGTTCAGTTCAATGGCCGCATGCGTAAAGCTGAGATGTCTTGCGGCGGCCTCAAAAGCCCGAAGCGAATTGAGAGGGAGATAGCTTCGCGTCATGGTCTCTTCCGTTAGAAAAATTAACAGCTAATGCTAAATTTAACCGTTTGTCAGGCACAGTCAAATCCAACAGACTACGCCTGTCTGACGGGCCCGGACATCCCCTTGACTCGCTATTACGGAAGATTACTGATGATGAAAAAATCCCTTTGCTGCGCCCTGCTGCTCGGCATCTCCTGCTCTGCTCTCGCCGCGCCAGTATCGGAAAAACAGCTGGCGGAGGTGGTCGCGAATACGGTTACCCCGCTGATGAAAGCCCAGTCTGTTCCTGGCATGGCGGTGGCCGTTATTTATCAGGGAAAACCGCACTATTACACGTTTGGCAAGGCCGATATCGCGGCGAATAAACCCGTTACGCCTCAGACCCTGTTCGAGCTGGGTTCTATAAGTAAAACCTTCACCGGCGTTTTAGGTGGGGATGCCATTGCGCGCGGTGAAATTTCGCTGGACGATCCGGTGACCAGATACTGGCCACAGCTGACGGGCAAGCAGTGGCAGGGTATTCGTATGCTGGATCTCGCCACCTACACCGCTGGCGGCCTGCCGCTACAGGTACCGGATGAGGTCACGGATAACGCCTCCCTGCTGCGCTTTTATCAAAACTGGCAGCCACAGTGGAAGCCTGGCACAACGCGTCTTTACGCCAACGCCAGCATCGGTCTTTTTGGCGCGCTGGCGGTCAAACCTTCCGGCATGCCCTATGAGCAGGCCATGACGACGCGGGTCCTTAAGCCGCTCAAGCTGGACCATACCTGGATTAACGTGCCGAAAGCGGAAGAGGCGCATTACGCCTGGGGCTATCGTGACGGTAAAGCGGTGCGCGTTTCGCCGGGTATGCTGGATGCACAAGCCTATGGCGTGAAAACCAACGTGCAGGATATGGCGAACTGGGTCATGGCAAACATGGCGCCGGAGAAGGTTGCCGATGCCTCACTTAAGCAGGGCATCGCGCTGGCGCAGTCGCGCTACTGGCGTATCGGGTCAATGTATCAGGGTCTGGGCTGGGAAATGCTCAACTGGCCCGTGGAGGCCAACACGGTGGTCGAAGGCAGCGACAGTAAGGTGGCGCTGGCGCCGTTGCCCGTGGCAGAAGTGAATCCACCGGCTCCCCCGGTCAAAGCGTCCTGGGTCCATAAAACGGGTTCTACTGGCGGGTTTGGCAGCTACGTGGCCTTTATTCCTGAAAAGCAGATCGGTATTGTGATGCTCGCGAATACAAGCTATCCGAACCCGGCACGCGTTGAGGCGGCATACCATATCCTCGAGGCGTTACAGTAAAACATTGCCGGGTGGCGCTGCGCTTACCCGGCAAAACATCCTGCACAATCTCCCGCATTTTCCCTGCTGTCATCTACACTTAACAAAAAACAGTAAGGAAACTCCTATGCGCATTCTGCCTGTTATTGCCGCAGTAACAGCCGCGTTTTTAGTGGTTGCTTGCAGTTCCCCTACTCCTCCGCCTGGCGTCACGGTAGTCAGTAATTTCGACGCACAGCGCTTCCTCGGCACCTGGTATGAAATCGCCCGAATGGATCATCAGTTCGAACGGGGCTTAGAGAAAGTCACGGTCAGCTACAGCGCGATGGATGACGGTGGGATCCGGGTCATTAACCGCGGCTATAACCCGGATCGCCAGATGTGGCAGCAGTCAGTTGGTCAGGCCTATTTCACCGGCGCGTCTAACCGCGCGGCCATGAAAATCTCTTTCATCGGCCCATTCTACGGCGGGTATAACGTCATTGCGCTGGACAGAGAGTACCGCCACGCGCTGGTGTGTGGGCCGGATCGCAACTATCTGTGGATCCTCTCCCGCACGCCAACGATCCCGGCGGAAATGAAACAGCAGATGCTGGACATAGCGACCCGGCAAGGGTTTGACGTGACGAAATTAATCTGGGTAAAACAGCCGCATTAGTGGGTACTGAGTTTTAACCCGATGATACCCGCGACGATTAACGCGAGGCTGGCGATACGCGCCAGACTCGCAGACTCCCCCAGCAGCAGAATGCCGGTAATGGCAGCCCCTACCGCGCCAATTCCCGTCCAGACAGCGTAAGCCGTTCCGACTGGCAAGGTTCGCATCGCCCATGACAGCATGACGATACTGACAATCATTGCGGCGATAGTGATGACGCTGGGCGTCAGGCGGGTAAAACCGTGGGTATATTTCAGGCCAATTGCCCATACCACTTCGAGCAAACCGGCAATAACAAGAACGATCCAGGACATATCAGGCTCCTTAACTTAACGACAAGTTGGGGCCGTCCCCGATGAGTGAAGCGCTTACGGGTCGTCCCGCAAGGCTGAGATTGCGCCTTATATTTTGGTTAGCGTGGAATTTTTTTTCAAACTTTTTCTGCTGAACACGTTAAGGCAAGAAATAGCCTCAGTAAGGCACGTAGTTCAGGCATTTATGACTCATCCGACTTCTCTATGATGATAGGCTTTCTGATGGCAGGAAGCCAAACCACTAGCCGACTGCGAAAATTTTATGTTCAAAATTCTTTTGATTGACCGTTGTCACTTCACCCGCACGGGATTTGAAGCCTGGGTCAATCATTCAGACCTGTTTTCGGGTCATTTCGTCGTAACCGGGGTGAATAATCTTTTCCTCGCCAGAGAGCATATCCTGCAATGGAAGCCTGCGCTGGTCATCGCTGATTTATCTGGCTTCCGGCAGGATTTACACCATTTTCAGCAGCTATCCTCCCTGCTGATTGCCAGCGAAACGCTGCCTTTCATTATGCTGCAATCAGGCCAGGAGCAAGAAATGACAGATTATCTGGCGCAGTTCCCGATATGGGCTTCACTTTCCAAAAATACCGATCTGGAAAAACTGGCGGCGGTGATAAACGACGCGCTAACGTCATGCGCAAGCGCGGAGCTTCCTGCAATGGCGGCACCGTTACTGACGCGTCAGGAAGAGAGAGTTCTTACCCTGTGGATGGATGGCGCGAGCAACCAGAAAATTGCCAGCAATCTGCGCATTAACGGAAAAACGGTGTACACGTACAAACGCAATATCCGCATGAAGCTGCATATGGATACGCGCTACTCCCCGTTTTTATCGCTACAGGAAGTGGAGAATTGACGGTACGGTGAAATGACCTGCCGTACCGTCGCTTTCATTAGTTCTGAGCTTTAGTTGCTGCGCCAGAAATCGCGTTACCACCGTCGGAGATATCTTCCCCTACGCCACGGGTGGTGTTACATGCAGTCAGTACCGAAGAAAGCACCAGAACAGAAAAGATCGCTGCAATTGTTTTCTTAACCATAATATCTTCCTTTTATAGCCAAAGTTATTTTGTGTATAGCAACTTAAGAATAGACAAGATCTTGTCGTTTGACGGAAAAGGAAGAATTTTTAGGAAAATTAGACGGAATTAGCTGGCCGCATGGGAAATGATATGGCCGAGATCCTGGATATCTTCACCCACGCCACGCGCGGTGTTGCAACCGGAGAGAATTGCGCTGGAGAGCGCTAACAGAAGCAGAATTTTAACGGTACGTTTCATCTTCCCTGCCTGCAAAATCAGGCGCAGCGGGCGCTGCGCCTTTAATCATGACGTAAATTACTTCACGCGGGATACGTATTCGCCGGAGCGGGTATCCACTTTGATCACTTCACCGATCTGTACGAACAGTGGCACTTTCACCACAGCGCCGGTAGACAGGGTGGCAGGCTTGCCGCCAGTACCTGCGGTATCACCTTTCAGACCTGGATCGGTTTCAACGATTTCCAGCTCAACGAAGTTCGGAGGCGTAACCGCGATAGGCTGACCGTTCCACAGGGTCACGATGCACTCAGCCTGATCCAGCAGCCACTTGGCGTTGTCGCCAATCGCTTTTGCGTCCGCAGACAGCTGCTCGAAGGTTTCGTTGTTCATGAAGTGCCAGAACTCACCGTCGTTGTACAGGTAAGTCAGGTTCATATCGACAACATCAGCGCCTTCAGCGGAGTCAGTAGATTTGAAGGTTTTCTCAACACGGGTACCGGTCAGCAGGCGGCGCAGCTTAACGCGTGCGAATGCCTGGCCTTTACCTGGTTTAACGAATTCGCTGGCTTCAACCGCGTACGGTTCGCCGTCCATCATGATTTTAAGACCAGCACGAAAATCGTTGCTATAGTACGTTGCCATAAGGCCCTCTAAATTTGTTAACTGGTAGCTAAGCCACAAAATGGCGCATATTGTAACCCTAAACACCCCGTCCAGAGAAGATTGGTTATCGCAACTTGCCGATGTAATCACCAGTCCTGATGAATTGCTGCGTCTTTTAGACCTCGAACAGCATGAAGCGTTGTGTGCAGGTCGTGAGGCGAAACGCCTTTTCGCCCTGCGCGTTCCCCGCGCGTTTGTTGCCCGAATGGAAAAGGGTAATCCTGATGATCCGTTATTAAAACAAACGCTTACTTCTCAGGATGAGTTTATTACCGCTCCCGGATACAGCACCGATCCGCTGGAAGAGCAGAACAGTGTCGTCCCGGGTTTGCTGCATAAATACCGCAATCGTGCCCTGCTGCTGGTTAAGGGCGGTTGCGCGGTAAATTGCCGCTATTGCTTCCGTCGCCACTTCCCGTACGCCGAAAACCAGGGCAATAAGCGCAACTGGCAGGTGGCGCTGGACTACATCGCGGCGCACCCGGAGCTGGATGAAATCATCTTTTCTGGCGGCGATCCGCTGATGGCAAAAGATCATGAGCTGGACTGGCTGCTGACTCAGCTTGAGACCATCCCGCATATTAAGCGTCTGCGCATTCACAGCCGTTTACCGATCGTCATCCCGGCGCGTATCACCGACGCCCTGGTCACGCGCCTGGAGCAGTCCCGTTTGCAGGTACTGCTGGTGAACCATATCAACCACGCGAATGAAATTGACGCGGACTTTCGTGCGGCGATGGCGCGTATGCGAAAGGCAGGCGTGACGCTGCTCAACCAGAGCGTATTACTGCGCGGCGTGAACGACAGCGCCCGCGTGCTGGCCGATCTCAGCAATGCCTTATTTGATGCGGGCGTTATGCCCTATTACCTGCATGTTCTGGATCGCGTCCAGGGCGCGGCGCACTTCATGGTGACGGATGAAGAGGCCCGGAAGATTATGCGCGAGCTGTTAACGCTGGTTTCAGGTTATATGGTGCCGAAGCTGGCTCGTGAGATTGGCGGAGAGCCGAGTAAGACGCCGCTGGATTTGCAGCTGCGTCAGCAGTAAAAAGGCAGGTGGCGCTACGCTTACCTGCCCTGGAGATAAAGCGGCAGCGCCATCAAAAGGCTATATCAGTTCGGGCACTTATAGACCTGGCCGTTCATCTGGCTGGCGGTTGGCACAAAGCTGGACAGCATCCCCTGCGTCGGGCTGCTCACCCCGTAAATCACGTTGCCGCCCATTGCCGCAGCCTGATTACGCAGGGCATTGGCCGCACCGCGCATAGAGCCGCCTTCTTCGCCGTGCTGCCCCGACATCCAGTTACTTTGCTCGCCAGTGGCGGTGCCTAACAGCTGGCATTCGCTGCCCGGCTTATCTTCCACAAAGCGAACGCTCTGGCCCGCTGCCGTCAGCTCATTGCTGGTGCTACAACCCGCCAGCAGCAATGCTGCACCTACAATCCCTGCACAGACTTTTATGCGCATGTTATTCCTCGTTTTCAATAAGCTGGACAGTAGTTGTCCGCGTGTAAACCTTATACTAAAAAGATGACCAAAAGAAAAATGCTGAGCATTTCTGCGAGCCAGATTCCGCTGGCACTCCTCCGACATCTTAAATGAATTCTGATAATAACCTTTGGGATATCGTGTTTTAGCCCCCGATCGTTTTTAGTGATGCGACGTACAACTTTTGTACGCGACTCAAAAAAGGGGGGGTTCATGAGTGCATCATCCTCAGGAGAGGAAAAAGTAACCTGGGTGGGCTATCTGGCGTTCGTGCTCACCATCGTATTTTTTTCAGGTTTTTTCGCCAAAAGTACCGAATGGTGGCGCGTGCTGGATTTTACCGTCCTGAACGGCAGCTTTGGACCGGTGAACGGCGCGCTAACGTTTCGCGGCGAGGGCGGCACAGGAGCGAAAGATGGGTTTTTGTTTGCCCTTGAACTGGCGCCCTCGGTCATTTTATCGCTCGGGATCATTGCCGTTACCGAGGGGCTGGGCGGGCTGCGCGCCGCACAACAGCTCATGACGCCCATTCTGCGCCCGCTGCTCGGCGTGCCGGGCATCTGCTCTCTGGCGCTTATCGCCAACCTGCAAAATACCGATGCAGCCGCAGGGATGACCAAAGAGTTGACCGACGAAGGGGCGATTACAGACCATGAACGCGCCATTTTCGCCACCTTCCAGACCAGCGGTAGCGCCATTATCACCAACTATTTTTCTTCCGGCGCCGCACTCTTTACCTTTATTACCGTCCCGGTGATCACGCCGCTTGCCGTCATTCTGGTGTTCAAATTTGTTGGCGCGAACTTCCTGCGACTGTGGATCGCCCACATGGAAGTTCGCCGCGTTCAGGAGGAAAAATGATCGCCCAGCCGCGTAAAAATATCATGGACTTGTTTATCGATGGCGCCCGCCGCGGCTTTACCATCGCCACCACCAGCCTGCTGCCGAACGTGGTCATGGCGTTTGTCATCATTCAGGCGCTCAAGGTAACCGGCCTGCTGGATATTGTCGGCAGGGTATGCGAGCCCATCATGGCCCTGTGGGGGCTTCCGGGTGCGGCGGCAACGGTTCTTCTGGCCTCGGTAATGAGCATGGGCGGCGGTGTGGGGGTCTGCGCCAGTCTGGTCGCTGCCGGCACGCTCAACGGTCACGATGCCACCATCCTGCTGCCCGCCATCTATCTGATGGGTAATCCGGTGCAAAACACGGGCCGTTGCCTTGGCACCGCAGGCGTCAACCCGAAGTATTATCCGCACATCATTACGGTCTGCGTCATTAACGCCCTGCTCTCAATGTGGGTGATGCAGCTACTCTTCTGAGGAGATAAAAATGGATTTTTCAGTGCTGGAACCGCATCTTTTCCGCAATGCGCAGCTTTACGCTCCCGAGGATTTTGGACGTTGCGATCTGCTGATTGCCGGGGGAAAAATCGTCGCAGTCGAAAAAGCGGGCCACACCACAACGAGGCCAGACTGTCCCGAAAGCGATCTCGCCGGAGCGGTGGTTTGTCCGGGGTTTATCGATCAGCATGTACACCTGATTGGCGGCGGCGGTGAAGCCGGTCCCCACACCCGGACGCCAGAGGTGCGATTGTCTGCGCTGGTCGCGGCTGGCATCACCTCCGTTGTTGGCCTGCTGGGCACCGACGGCGTGACCCGCCATCCCGAGTCGCTGCTGGCGAAAACGCGGGCGCTTGAGCATGAAGGGATCAGCGCATGGATGCTGACAGGCGCATATGGCCTGCCTTCTCCGACGATCACTGGCAGTATCGAAAAGGATGTGGCGCTGATTGATAAAATCATTGGCGTGAAATGCGCGATTTCTGACCATCGCTCTTCCGCTCCGGCAGATGACCAGCTCGCGAATATGGCCGCCCAATCACGCGTCGGCGGGCTGCTGGGCGCCAAAGCGGGGATATCCGTGTTTCACCTCGGCAATAGCCCGAAACTGCTCGAGCCGCTGCTTAGCATCCTGAATAACGCCGACGTGCCCCGTACGAAACTACTGCCAACCCACGTCAACCGCGCCCAGGCACTGTTCCACGCCGCACTGGACTATGCCCGCGACGGGGGGTACATCGACATCACCACCAGTATCAGTGAGCCCATTGATGCCGCCACCGCCATCGCGACGGCCCGTGACGCGCAGGTGCCGTTTAACCGGCTCACGCTCAGCTCGGATGGCAACGGCAGCCAGCCGAAATTTGACGCAAACGGTAATCTTGTTGGCATTGGCGTGGCGGGTTTTGAGTCCCTGCTTGAGACGCTACAGCAGCTGGTCGGCCGATATCACCTGCCGCTGGAGGAGGCGCTTCTGCCGTTTACGCGTAACGTGGCGGAGTTTCTCGGTCTGGAGCATAAAGGGCGGATCGCGCCCGGATGCGATGCCGACTTCCTGGTGCTGACGGATGAGCTGAAGATCCGTGAGGTCTGGGCGAAAGGCCGCCAGATGATACGTGAAGGCGTAGTGTGCGTGAAAGGCACGTTTGAGTAGAAAACAATAAAAAACCCCGGGCATTGCTGCCCGGGGTTCGTTCTGAGAGGTTCAGAACAACATGATTACATCATGCCGCCCATGCCACCCATGCCGCCCATACCACCAGCAGCACCTAAGTCAGGCGCGTCGCCTTTAGGCAGGTCGGTCACCATGCACTCGGTCGTGATCATCAGGCCAGCTACAGATGCCGCGTATTGCAGAGCAGAACGGGTCACTTTAGTTGGATCCAGGATACCGAAGTCGATCATGTTGCCGTATTCTTCAGTTGCCGCGTTGTAACCGTAGTTACCTTCACCCGCTTTCACCTTGTTCGCAACCACAGACGGCTCTTCACCGGCGTTGGACACGATCTGACGCAGCGGAGCTTCCATTGCGCGCAGCGCAACTTTGATACCCACGTTCTGGTCTTCGTTCTGAGCAGTCAGGCCAGCCAGTTTAGCGGCTACACGCACCAGCGCGACACCACCACCAGCAACCACGCCTTCTTCTACCGCAGCACGGGTCGCGTGCAGGGCGTCGTCAACGCGTGCTTTCTTCTCTTTCATCTCAACTTCGGTAGCCGCACCGACTTTGATTACCGCTACGCCGCCTGCCAGTTTCGCTACGCGCTCCTGGAGTTTTTCACGGTCATAATCGGAAGTTGCTTCTTCGATCTGCTTACGGATCTGACCAACACGGCCCTGAATAGCGGCTTCTTCACCCACACCGTCGATGATGGTGGTGGTGTCTTTGTTGATCACAACGCGTTTCGCCTGGCCCAGGTCTTCCAGGGTCGCTTTTTCCAGCTCCATACCGATCTCTTCGGAGATCACGGTACCGCCGGTCAGGGTAGCGATATCCTGGAGCATCGCCTTACGACGATCGCCGAAGCCAGGTGCTTTAACCGCTGCCACTTTCACGATGCCACGCATGGTGTTAACCACCAGGGTCGCCAGCGCTTCGCCTTCAACGTCTTCAGCAATGATTACCAGCGGCTTGCCTGCTTTCGCAACGGCTTCCAGCACTGGCAGCATTTCGCGGATGTTGGAGATTTTCTTGTCAGCCAGCAGGATGAACGGGCTTTCCAGCTCAACAGCGCCAGTTTCTGGCTTGTTGATGAAGTATGGAGACAGGTAACCGCGGTCGAACTGCATACCTTCAACCACGTCCAGTTCGTCTTCCAGACCAGTACCGTCTTCAACGGTGATCACGCCTTCTTTACCGACTTTATCCATCGCTTCAGCGATCAGTTTACCTACGGTTTCGTCGGAGTTAGCGGAGATAGTACCAACCTGAGCAATGGCTTTAGAGTCAGAGCACGGTACGGACAGCGCTTTCAGTTCTTCAACAGCGGAAGCGACAGCTTTGTCGATACCACGTTTCAGATCCATTGGGTTCATGCCCGCAGCAACGGCTTTCAGGCCTTCGGTGATGATCGCCTGCGCCAGTACGGTCGCGGTGGTGGTACCGTCACCGGCAGCGTCGTTCGCTTTAGAGGCAACTTCTTTCACCATCTGTGCGCCCATGTTTTCGAACTTGTCTTCCAGCTCGATTTCACGTGCAACAGAAACACCATCTTTGGTGATGGTTGGCGCGCCGAAGGATTTGTCCAGCACTACGTTACGGCCTTTCGGGCCCAGAGTGACTTTCACTGCGTCTGCCAGTACGTTTACGCCGCGGAGCATTTTTACACGAGCGTCGTTACCGAATTTTACGTCTTTAGCTGCCATGTTCTTATTTCCTCAAATTCGTACAGTTTTCGTGCGTTAATTACGCTTCAACAATTGCCAGAATGTCGCTCTCGGACATGATCAACACTTCTTCATTGTCGATCTTCTCGGATTTCACGCCGTAGCCATCGTTGAAAATGACGATGTCACCAACTTTAACGTCCAGTGGCTGCACAGTTCCGTTTTCCAGGATGCGGCCCTTACCGACAGCGATGATTTCGCCACGCGTTGATTTTGCTGCTGCTGAACCGGTCAGAACGATGCCGCCCGCAGACTTGGTTTCAACTTCTTTACGTTTGACGATCACACGATCATGTAACGGACGAATACTCATTGATAGCTCTCCTTTGAGAAAGTCATTATCAGTTATGGATGACGCCGGTCCGCATGCGGTTTTCCGGCTAGTGCCCTGAGAGATGGGGATAGCTTTTTACCCCTTCAAGGGGTAATCGAAAAAAAATTTGCGAAAGTGTTACCATCCACTCTCTTTTGATGGTGGCGGGACGAGGTAAATGAGTGGACTCAGGCAGGAGTTGGGGCTGGCGCAGGGCATTGGCTTACTCTCAACGTCTTTATTAGGCACGGGGGTATTTGCGGTTCCCGCGCTGGCGGCGTTGGTTGCCAGCAATAACAGTCTTTGGGCATGGCCGGTGCTGATCGTGCTGGTGTTTCCGGTGGCGATTGTCTTTGCCATACTCGGGCGGCACTTCCCGAGCGCGGGCGGCGTAGCGCATTTTGTCGGCATGGCGTTTGGGCCGCGGATGGAGCGCGTCACCGGCTGGCTATTTTTGTCGGTGATACCCGTTGGCCTTCCGGCAGCCCTGCATATCGCAACCGGCTTCGGACAGGCGCTGTTTGGCTGGCACGATGAACAGCTGCTGCTGGCTGAACTCGGTACGCTGGCGATTGTCTGGTGGGTAGGCTCGCGCGGGGCCAGTTCCAGCGCCAATCTGCAAACGCTGGTCGCCGTGTTAATTGTCGCGCTGATCGTCGCCATCTGGTTTGCGGGTGACATTACCGTGGCGGATATTCCTTTCCCCGCGATTAACGACATCGACCACGCACAGCTTTTCGCTGCACTATCCGTCATGTTCTGGTGTTTCGTCGGTCTGGAGGCGTTCGCTCATCTGGCATCCGAGTTTAAACAGCCCGAGCGTGATTTTCCCCGCGCCCTGATGATTGGCCTGCTGCTGGCGGGGACCGTGTACTGGGCCTGTACCGTACTGGTGCTGCACTTCAACGCATTCGGTGAAGAGAAAGCCGCCGCCGCGTCGCTGCCGGGCATCGTGGTGCAGATGTTTGGCGTTAAAGCCCTGTGGGTAGCCTGCGTGATTGGCTATCTCGCCTGCTTTGCCAGCCTCAACATCTATATTCAGAGCTTCGCCCGGCTGGTGTGGTCTCAGGCACTTTATAAACCGGATAGCCCCCTCTCACGCCTGTCAAAGCGTCAGCTTCCGGTGAATGCGCTGAATACCGTACTGGGCTGCTGCGTGGTGAGTTCCCTGGCCATTTATCTCCTCGACATCAACCTTGACGCGCTGATTGTCTACGCCAACGGTATTTTCATCATGATCTACCTGCTGTGCATGCTGGCGGGCTGTCGGCTGCTGAAAGGTCGCTTTAAGGCGCTGGCGGCTGTCGGGTGTGTCCTGTGCCTGATGCTGCTGGCGATGGTGGGATGGAAGAGTGTGTACGCCATCGTCATGCTGGCGGGGCTGTGGGTGTTTTTACCGAAGCGGCAAGATCCTCAGGCCCGGTGAGCGAGCGCCACCGGGCCAGAAACTTACCGATCGTCTTTATGATCTAACCGGTCGCGCTGCTCATCCTTACGCTGGTATTCCCCTTCAAAGGTATCCCCCGGACCGGTGCTGAAACCACCGCCTGGCATACGGCTGAAACGCAGATGCGGCAGCAGCTTCATGGTCAGGTGCTTCTGCACCGGCGGCAACAGCAACAGCAGGCCGAGGAAGTCGGTAAAGAAGCCCGGCAGGATCAGCAGCAAACCAGCAATAATCAGCGACACGCTTTTGATCATCTCGGCGGCAGGGCTTTCGCCTGCGGCCATCTTCTGCTGCATTAACAGGAAATTTTTGAAACCCTGATTGCGCACCAGCGACATGCCGATGACGGAGGTGAAGATCACCAGAATCAGCGTCAGCAGGACGCCCAGCACATGGGCAACCTGGATGAAAATCGAAATTTCAATGTAAACATAAAGAAAGAAAGCAATAAATGGTATCCAGCGCACTGGCATCTCCTGTATGGCAGGTGCCTTCTGGCCCCTGACTGAATGTGTTCGCGAAGCGCGTAGATAAGAGATGGTGACGGTTAGCCAAATTTCAATCGGTTTGCACGGATATTTTTTCTGGAAATATTAAAGCGGTGACATATTTCACAGATTAATAATTATCATGAAATCGGGTCGATAATAAGTGATCCAGCTTACGGCAATTCGCTATCATCAGCATATGATCTCGAACATCTGGCCGATTGAGGGAATAATCGTCGGTCATAAAATATTCAAAACCACATATATACTGTGTGTTTAGTACAATCCATCGGCAGCTTGAAAAGAAGGTTCACATGTTAAACAACATTCGTATCGAAGAAGATTTGTTGGGTACCAGGGAAGTTCCAGCGGATGCCTACTATGGTGTTCACACTCTGAGAGCGATTGAAAACTTCTACATCAGCAACAGCAAAATCAGCGACATCCCTGAATTTGTGCGTGGCATGGTGATGGTAAAAAAAGCCGCGGCTCTGGCGAACAAAGAGCTGCAAACCATTCCTAAAAGCGCTGCAAATGCGATTATCGCCGCGTGCGATGAGGTGCTGAACAACGGTAAATGCATGGATCAGTTCCCGGTCGACGTCTATCAGGGCGGCGCGGGCACCTCCGTCAACATGAACACCAACGAAGTGCTGGCAAACATCGGCCTGGAGCTGATGG
Organism: Enterobacter cloacae complex sp. 6730903; assembly: GCF_048283985.1. Taxonomy (NCBI): domain Bacteria; kingdom Pseudomonadati; phylum Pseudomonadota; class Gammaproteobacteria; order Enterobacterales; family Enterobacteriaceae; genus Enterobacter; species Enterobacter cloacae complex sp. 6730903. The sequence goes on from NZ_JBLVXX010000019.1 coordinate 70,404, forward strand.
GTCATCAGAAAGGTGAATACCAGTACCTGAACCCGAACGACCACGTTAACAAATGTCAGTCCACCAACGACGCCTACCCAACCGGCTTCCGCATCGCGGTGTATGCCTCTATCGTCAAACTGGTCGACGCGATTAATCAGCTGGGCGATGGCTTCCAGCGTAAAGCCGTTGAGTTCCAGGACATCCTGAAAATGGGCCGTACCCAGTTGCAGGACGCGGTGCCAATGACCCTCGGACAGGAATTCCACGCGTTTAACGTGCTGCTGAACGAAGAGACCAAAAACCTGCTGCGCACGTCCGAACTGCTGCTGGAAGTGAACCTGGGCGCAACCGCCATCGGTACACGCCTGAACACGCCAGATGGCTATCAGCAGCTGGCGGTACAGAAGCTGGCTGAAGTGTCCAACCTGCCGGTTGTGCCTGCGGAAGACCTGATTGAAGCTACCTCAGACTGCGGCGCCTACGTGATGGTGCACAGCGCACTGAAACGTCTGGCGGTGAAACTGTCCAAAATCTGTAACGACCTGCGTCTGCTCTCCTCCGGTCCGCGCGCTGGCCTGAATGAAATCAACCTGCCAGAGTTGCAGGCGGGTTCATCCATCATGCCAGCTAAAGTGAACCCGGTAGTGCCAGAGGTGGTGAACCAGGTTTGCTTCAAGGTTATTGGTAACGATACGACCGTCACCATGGCCTCCGAAGCCGGTCAGCTCCAGCTTAACGTGATGGAGCCGGTGATTGGCCAGGCGATGTTTGAATCTATCCATATTCTGACCAACGCCTGCTACAACCTGCTGGAAAAATGCATCAACGGCATCACCGCGAATAAAGAAGTGTGTGAAGGCTACGTCTATAACTCCATCGGCATCGTCACCTACCTCAACCCGTTCATCGGCCACCACAACGGCGATATCGTCGGGAAGATTTGTGCCGAAACCGGTAAGAGCGTGCGTGAGGTGGTTCTCGAGCGAGGATTGTTGACCGAAGCCGAACTGGACGATATCTTCTCCGCCCAGAACCTGATGCACCCGGCATATAAAGCGAAACGATATACCGATGAAAGCGAACAGTAACCGTTCAGGCTAAGCTTCCGAAAGGCACGTCACTTGTGACGTGCCTTTTTTCTTTATGGGCGTTACCAAAACACAACAATTCAATATCAACTTGTTAATGAGCAAGGCAGGTCTTTATGTTTGGAGCAGAACTCGTCATCGTCCTGTTGGCGATTTATTTGGGCGCACGACTCGGGGGTATCGGCATCGGTTTTGCTGGCGGTCTCGGAGTGCTTGTACTTACCCTGATCTTTCAGATTAAACCCGGCGCAATCCCTTTTGACGTTATCGAAATCATCATGGCGGTTATTGCTGCTATCGCGGCCATGCAGGTCGCGGGCGGTATGGACTACCTGGTGAGCCTGGCGGAGCGTATGCTGCGTCGCCATCCGAAATACATCACCTTCCTTGCCCCGCTGGTGACCTGGTTTATGACCATCCTCGCCGGTACTGGCCATACCGCTTTCTCCACGCTGCCGGTAATCACCGAAGTGGCGAAAGAGCAGGGTATTCGCCCGTCTCGCCCTCTTTCTATTGCCGTGGTCGCCTCCCAGATTGCGATTACCGCCTCGCCTATTTCCGCGGCGGTGGTCTTCTTCGCGGGTATCCTTGAGCCGATGGGCGTAAGTTACCTGACGCTGCTGGCAATCTGTATTCCGGTGACGCTGATTGCGGTAATGATCACTGCCGTGCTGTGTAACTTCCTCGGCGCCGAGCTGAAAGACGATCCGGTTTACCAGGAGCGTCTGGCAAAAGGTGAAGTGAGCCTGCGCGGTAGCCAGGTCTTCGAGCTGAAGCCGCATGCAAAACGCTCCGTGCTGCTGTTCCTGATTGGTATCGTCGCCGTGATGTTCTACGCCACCGCCATCAGCGATACGGTAGGTCTGATCCAGAACCCGGTTCTGCCGCGTAACGAAGCCATTGTGGTATTTATGCTGACCATCGCGACGCTGATCAGCATCACCTGTAAAATCGACACCAGCGAAGTGCTGAACGCCAGCACCTTCAAATCCGGTATGAGCGCCTGCGTGTGCGTGCTGGGCGTGGCGTGGCTCGGCGATACCTTTGTGAAAGCGCACATCAGCGATATCCAGACCGTTGCAGGCGACCTGCTGCACAACTATCCGTGGCTGCTGGCGGTAGTGCTGTTCTTTGCCGCGACGCTGCTGTACTCCCAGGCTGCGACCACCAAAGCGCTGATGCCTGCGGCACTGATGCTGGGCGTGACGCCGCTGACGGCGATTGCCTCTTTTGCAGCGGTTTCCGCCCTGTTCGTGCTGCCCACCTATCCAACCCTGCTGGCCGCGGTTGAGATGGATGACACCGGCTCAACCCGTATTGGTAAGTACGTGTTTAACCACGCGTTCCTCATCCCGGGCGTGGTGGCGATTACGCTCTGCGTGATCCTCGGCTTTATCATCGGCGGCATTGTGCTGTAAACGATTAGCCGTTGTAAAAATAGTTAAAATCGGGCCGCTCTGCGGCCCGTTTCATTAATGACCAACCGCCTTGCGTGATATAGTGAAGACTTTCGTGATGAGGAGGTCGACTTGTGAACACGCCTGATGCTGTTGTTGTACTGTGCACCGCCCCTGATGAAGCTTCTGCCCAGGATCTGGCCGCCAAAGTGCTGGCCGAAAAACTGGCTGCCTGTGTCGCACTTCTTCCCGGCGCCACCTCCCTTTATTACTGGGAAGGCAAGCTGGAGCAAGAGTACGAAGTCCAGATGTTGCTCAAAACCAACCTGACAAACCAGCAGGCGCTCCTCGATTGCCTCAAGTCTCATCATCCATACCAAACCCCGGAGCTGCTGGTTCTGCCAGTGGTCCACGGCGATAACGATTATCTCTCATGGCTCAACGCTTCATTACGCTGATCCTGCTGCTGTGCAGCACGTCAGTTTTTGCCGGGTTGTTTGACGCACCCGGCCGTTCGAACTTTATTCCTGCCGACCAGGCATTCGTTTTCGACTTTCAGCAAAACCAGCACGATCTCAGTCTCACCTGGCAGGTGAAAGAGGGTTACTACCTCTATCGCAAGCAAGTCAGCATCACGCCGGCAAAGGCGAACGTCGGCGCGTTGCAGATGCCCGCTGGCGAGTGGCACGAGGACGAGTTCTACGGTAAGAGTGAAATTTATCGCCAGCGCTTAAGCGTGCCCGTCACGGTGAACCATGCCGATAAAGGCGCCACATTAACGGTCACCTATCAGGGCTGCGCCGATGCCGGATTCTGTTACCCACCTGAAACAAAGGTCGTTCCGCTTAGCGAAGTGAAAGCGGCGGCCTCCCCTCCCCCCTCAGGGGAAATGGCCAGTGTGAGGGGTGAAGGCGTAGCCGCTTCAGACCTTCCGTTCTCAGCGCTTTGGGCATTATTGATTGGTATCGGCATCGCCTTTACGCCCTGCGTGCTGCCCATGTACCCGCTTATCTCTGGCATCGTGCTGGGCGGTAAACAACGCCTTTCCACCGCCCGCGCGCTGGTGCTGGCCTTTATCTATGTGCAGGGCATGGCGTTAACCTATACGGCGCTCGGCCTCGTGGTCGCCGCTGCCGGATTGCAGTTCCAGGCCGCTCTTCAGCACCCTTATGTGCTTATCGGTCTGTCAGCGGTGTTTATTCTGCTGGCGCTGTCGATGTTTGGCCTGTTCACCCTGCAACTGCCCTCTTCCCTGCAAACCCGTCTGACGCTGATGAGCAACCGTCAGCAGGGTGGCTCTGCGGGCGGCGTGTTCGCCATGGGTGCCATCGCCGGGCTGATTTGCTCCCCCTGCACCACCGCGCCGCTGAGCGCCATCCTGTTATATATTGCCCAGAGCGGCAACCTGTGGCTCGGCGGCGGCACGCTGTACCTCTACGCGCTCGGCATGGGCTTGCCGCTGATCCTGGTGACGGTGTTTGGCAATCGTCTGCTGCCGAAGAGCGGTCCGTGGATGGAGACGGTGAAAACCGCGTTTGGTTTTGTCATTCTGGCGCTGCCGGTATTTCTGCTGGAGCGCATCATCGGTGATGTGTGGGGTACGCGTCTTTGGGCGATGCTCGGCGTGGCCTTCTTCAGCTGGGCGTTTATCGTGAGTCTGGGGGCGAAGAAACCGTGGATGCGCCTGCTACAGATCCTTCTGCTGGCGGCCGCGCTGGTGAGCGTCCGTCCGCTACAGGACTGGGCGTTTGGCACCCCGGCAGGTCAAACGCAGGCGTATCTGAATTTTATACAGATTAAGAACGTGGATGACCTTCACCGCGCTCTGGCGCAGGCGAAAGGCAAACCGGTCATGCTCGATCTCTACGCAGACTGGTGCGTGGCCTGCAAAGAGTTTGAAAAATACACTTTCAGCGATCCGCAGGTACAACATGCGCTGAGCGATACCGTTCTGCTCCAGGCGAACGTTACTGCCAACAGCGCCCAGGATAAGGCTCTACTGAAGCAACTTAATGTGCTCGGGCTGCCTACCATCCTGTTCTTCAATGAACAGGGGGAAGAACAGCCGACGCAGCGTGTAACCGGGTTTATGGACGCGACGGCATTCAACGCGCATTTGCGCAATCGCCAACCGTAAACAACACTTTAGACGGGACAAACCGTTGGGAATAGCGGAGGAGATAACCGTGCAACGCGAAGACGTACTGGGACAAGCCCTGCAATTGCTTGAGATTCAAGGGATCGCCAGCACCACGCTTGAGATGGTCGCCGACCGTATCGATTACCCTCTGGATGAACTTAAGCGCTTCTGGCCGGATAAAGAGGCGCTGCTGTATGATGCCCTGCGCTATCTCAGCCAGCAGGTGGATATATGGCGCAGGCAGCTGATGCTGAATGAAGAGCTGACCACCGAGCAAAAGCTGCTGGCGCGCTATACCGCACTGACGGAGTGTGTTACCAACAACCGCTACCCAGGCTGTCTGTTTATCGCCGCCTGCACCTACTATCCGGATCCCGGACACCCCATCCATCAACTGGCAGATCAGCAAAAACGTGCCGCGCACGAGTTCACACACGAGCTGCTGACCACACTTGAAGTGGATGATCCGGCAATGGTCGCGAAGCAGATGGAGCTGGTGCTGGAAGGTTGCCTGAGCCGCATGCTGGTGAACCGTAGCCAGGCGGATGTGGATACGGCGCACCGTCTGGCGGAAGATATTTTGCGGTTTGCGCAGTGTCGTATGGGTGGTGCTCTGACCTAAGCCAGCATTCCCGTCCAGGCGGAAATAAACAAACACAGCGCCATCGCGCGCTGAAATCGCACCATCGCCACGGTGGTGCGGAAAATCCGGTTCACCGCCTTCCCCAGCCACGCCCAGCACAACAAACAGACCACGGAGATCGCCAGAAACCATAGCGCCATCAGCGTAATATCCCGTAATGCATGGTCGCTTGCCGGAGCAAACAGGCTGACAACTGCCAGCGCCATCATCCACGTTTTTGGGTTTACAACCTGTAATAACGCCGCCGCCCGCGCGGTAAACCGGACATGGCGTCTGGAGGAGAGATTCGCGGCCGGGGCGCTAAACAGCTGCCAGCTCATCCAGGAAAGCCACAGCACGCCCGCCCAGCTCATTACCTGACGTATCAGCGGATACTGGCGTAACACTTCTCCTGCCCCAGCCCCCGAAACCAGAACAATAGCGCTGGCGGCAATACACCCGCCCAGGATCGCTGGAACCGTATTTTTTACGCCAAAGTGCTGACTGTTAGCCAGTACCAGAATATTGGTTGGCCCCGGCGTAATCGAGGCAACAAATGCAAACAGCAGGAAGGGTAATAAATTCACAGGCGACTCCTTTTTTATTAGAGCCACGAATGTGCCGTTATTTTCTGGAAACGTCTGGAAGGTTTGTGCACAACCGGCGGTAGTGTGCCGGAGAAATACGGTATGCCCGCTGGAACCAGCGACCAAGATGGCTTTGATCGGCAAAACCCACTGCCGTCGCAACATCAACAGGCAATTCCCCACACGCCAGCATCTGTCGGGCCTTTGCCAGGCGCAGCTGGATAAGCCAGGCGTGCGGTGCCAGATGAAATTCGCGCTTAAAACAGCGGGTGAGCGTAAAGCGATCCGTACCCGTCTCACGGGCAAGGTCTGACAGCCCCACGTTCTCGCCGATATGCGCATAGAGATAGTCGCGGGCACGATGCGCCACAGCGGAGCTTTGTAGCTGAGACGGGAGTTTCTTACGCCAGTGGCAGTGGGCAGTGATCTGAGAGAGCAGGTTATCCATTGTGCTCTGTTGGACGATCTTCATCTCATCGTTATGCAACGAGGCAAATGTATCACCGATAGCGCGTACCAACTGAGGCTCTCGCGTCAGCGTTTGGGCAAAGTGGAGGGTGTAGCTCCCGGGAGTAGAGTCGTACAGCCCTTGAAGCGTACGGGTGAGCCAGTGTTCATCCAGATAAAAGGTCAGATAAGTAAAGCCCCCCTCTACCGGTGCATCACCGTCATGGATCTCCCCGGGCTCAAGTAAAAAAGCATCGCCCGGCTGGCTACGGTGGCGTTCACGGCGACAGTGGAACTGCTGGGTGCCGGAAAGGGTTATTCCGACCAGATAGCTATCATGCCAGTGGGGATCAAAGGCATGTCCTTCGAAATGCGCCTTAATTGTCTCAATACCTGTTTCTGCATGCTGACGCAGCTCAAGCCAGTCGTTTGCCATACTGCCCTCCTCTTACCGTCAGCATTGTCACATCTTGCCTGAACTGTCTGGAAGATTTGTGCAATTCCAGGGCACAAACGGACAGATTGCCGCAAACTTAAGCAGTTGAACAGCTTTTCCCGAAATAATGTTGACGATCGCGCGCGATTGCGGTTTAATGCGCTCCGTTGCCCGGATAGCTCAGTCGGTAGAGCAGGGGATTGAAAATCCCCGTGTCCTTGGTTCGATTCCGAGTCCGGGCACCACTATTTAAAGAACCCAGCCTATGGCTGGGTTTTTGCTTTTCTGTATCTGCTACGCATTGAATTTTCCCTTCTGTCAGGTAATAGTGATTTTTTTCCCTGACAATGAAAATGATATGACCTTATCTGCTTTAAAAGTCGGGTCACTGCTCCTGCTGTTGATCCTGTTTTATACCGGCCTGTTCACGAGCGATCGCATCACCTGGCTGATGGAGGTGACGCCCGTCATTATCATCATCCCACTTCTGCTTGCCACGCATCGGCGATACCCCCTGACTCCCCTTCTCTATACCCTGGTTTTCTTCCACGCCATCATTCTGATGGTTGGTGGTATGTACACCTATGCAAAGGTTCCGGTTGGTTTTGAGGTTCAGGAGATGCTCGGGCTTAGCCGAAATCCGTATGACAAGCTCGGTCACTTCTTCCAGGGGCTGGTTCCCGCACTGGCAGCGCGAGAAATTCTCCTGCGCGGTGAGTATGTTCGTGGACATCAGATGACGGGATTTCTGGTGTGCTGTGTTGCTCTGGCCATTAGCGCCACCTATGAACTCATTGAGTGGTGGGCAGCTTTGGCGATGGGACAGGGTGCGGATGATTTTCTGGGGACGCAGGGCGATCCATGGGATACCCAGTCTGATATGTTTTGCGCGCTGCTTGGTGCGTTAACGACGGTACTGATCCTTGGGCGTTTCCATCAGCGGCAATTGCTTCGTTTGAATGTGGATAGTACGTTCTGAGTTGCCGGGTGACGGCTTCGCCTTACCCGGCCTGCCGTTTTTCAGCAAATAAACGCAAAAAGGCCATCCTTGCGGATGGCCTCTTCACTTGTTTGATGCCTGGCAGTTCCCTACTCTCACATGGGGAGACCCCACACTACCATCGGCGCTACGGCGTTTCACTTCTGAGTTCGGCATGGGGTCAGGTGGGACCACCGC